>PSRH01000012.1 GCA_003175915.1 Candidatus Melainabacteria bacterium
ACGACCTGATTGAGGAAGCGCAGTCGTTCGTATTTTTCCGGCTCCGGCACCTGCTGCTCCCAATTAGCCGCAGGAGTATGCGGTCTCGGTGAGTAGGCAGCAGTATTGCAGGAATCAAAACAAATCTCCTCAACAAGAGAAACCGTGTTCATAAACTCGTTCTCCGTCTCGCCAGGAAAACCAACGATCAGATCGGAAGTAATAGCAGCTTCCGGAATTCTGGTTCGGATTTTATCGACCAGGCGCCGATAGAAGTCAACGTTATAGCCGCGCGCCATGCGCCTCAAAGTCCGATCGTCGCCGGCCTGGATCGGCACGTGAAAATACTCGCAGGCGCTTTCAACGTCAGCAACAGCATCGATAATTTCTGCTCTTAGATCGCGGGGATGACCAGTGATGAAACGCACTCGGTTAAGACTGGAACCCTCACCAATCATTCGAAGCAAATCACCCAAATGAATTTCAGGTTTGAGATCGTGCCCGTAGGCCGTAACGTTTTGCCCAAGAAGAGTCACTTCTTTGTAGCCTGCTTGAGCTAATTCGTCGATTTCTTTGAGGATCGACGCCGGGGCACGACTTTTCTCTCGTCCTCTCACATAGGGAACGATGCAATAAGTACAGTTATAGTCGCAACCGTAGATGATCGATACCCAGGCGCTAATATCGCTCTGCCTGATCACCGGCACTTCCGGCAGATCATCGGGAAGCTCTTGAAATACCTCGACCAGTGGCTTTCCCGTCTTCCTAGCTTCTAGAACCAGGTCCGGCAGCCGATGCAGATTATGTGTACCGAAGACTACATCCACATAGGGAGCCCGTTTGACGAGTTGCTGACCGGTATCCTGAGCAACGCAGCCGCCCACAGCAATCATCGACCCCGGTTTACTTTCTTTCAGCTTGCGCCAATAACCTAGATAGCTATAGACCTTGTCCTCCGCCCCTTCGCGGATGGCACAGGTGTTAAGAATCATCAAGTCGGCGCCGGCTATTTCGCTCGTTTGAAGATAGCCGATGTCTTCCAGCAAACCAAGCATGTGCTCGCTGTCAGACTTGTTCATCTGACAGCCGAACGTCTCGATGTAGACACTCTTGTTTAAGCCGTTCATTTCGCCATTTAGTCTAGCATTTGCACGGTTATTTTGTCAGAGATGCCGGTCAGATGGTCGCCTTAATGCCAGTCGTGGGCCAACACCGAGCGAAATATCTTTACGTCCACATCGAAAGGCGCCGAACTGATTCGCACGTCGCCGGAAAACGGGTCATCAAATGAAATCAACAAGAAAATATTCAGTGATAACACCGTGGCGACTATGCTAGTCATAGTGAGCTGAATCGGTAGTTTTTCAGCACCGAAGAAGTATGTGAAGAAAATCGTGGCGATTGCACCAACACAAACAATCACCCACAGTGATGTAGGCAATGCATACGATAGCTGGGCAGCGCGCGCTCTTCTGCATTCGCCTAACTGCGTAATCGCTGCCAGGAGTGACTGGTGGATGTTGCTTTGCCCCTGAGTTTTCGGCTCGCAATGCAGAATTTCTTGCCACATATCACCGTAAACATTCCAGGCAGTGTCAATCATCTTATGCCTTTCCATCATCTTCCATTCAACGTTCGCGACATCTTCCACGTATTGCAGGCATTGCCTCCTCAAATTCACGGTATTGCAGTCGTCGGCTGCTCCGGCCAGCCTGAATATGTCGCCAACCGCACCAGCTTCCATTTGAGCATTGTTCCGTGCTTCCTCGAATCTGGTCATGGCATTCGCCACCATAAATCCGAGCAAAATGGCGAAGAGCGTGCCAACCACGGCAAGCAGCGGGTCCGTCACTTCGTTGTAATTGCGAAGAAGGTCGAGGTCATAACGCTTGCGCACAATGAGCAATCCGCAATCAGCAACAATGACGATAAACAGCGTGATCAAACTCCACTGAGCCAAACTCATGAACTACACCTCTTTGCTTTTAAATACTGGCGCCCAAACCATATAGGGAAACGCTAAAAACCTCAAGGGGAGACGGTTAAACGAGTTTATGTTAATCAATTTGGCAACCGGTTGCTAAGCGCTCTCGGCGATTCCTTTCTTGCCATCTGGTCTTGCTCTTGAGACCTTCCTGCTATATTTAAACCTTGCGAAGCGCCTAAGACGGTTAAATTGAATCTGCCTTTTGTAATCCTCAAGAGTGCCATGTCAGTCGATGGTTTTATCGATGATGCAAGCCCTCAACGTTTGCTCCTTTCCAATCAGCAAGATTTCGATCTGGTGGATGAAGAGCGTTCTCTCTGCGATGCCATTCTCGTTGGCGCCGGAACCATTCGGGCCGACGATCCTTCCTTGCTTGTCAAATCTGAAGCAAGACAACGCGACCGCGAAAGCAAAGGCTTGCCGCGACATCCTCTGAAAGTAACGCTCACCAGAAGCGGTAACCTTCCTGCAAAATCAAAATTCCTTTTTGCCGGGGAAAGCCAGAAGCTGATCTATTGCCCAGAAGCGCAATTCCACAAATTATCCTCATGGTCGGCCGAAGTCCCAGGTGCTCAAGTTGTAGCCCTGGCAGATCTACAGCTAAAGACAGTGCTCCTGGATCTCTTTTCGTGTGGAGTAAAACGGGTGTTAGTTGAAGGAGGGACTCAGATCGCCACCGCTCTTTTGACAGACGATCTGGTGGACGAATTGCACGTATCCATCGCACCATTCTTCGTAGGGGACGCTTCCGCACCTCGCTTCGTCAATCCGGGAAACTTTCCCCGGACAGCGAATCGACCGATGCGGCTTATCAAGGTCGAAGCGCTGGACGAAGTGATCCTGATCAAATACTCGTTGCGCAACAAGGGTGAAGAAGGATGACTAAGATTGACGATCGTGATTGGCTACTAAAAGCAATCGATCTCTCACGGCGTTGTCCTCTTAGCCAGAAAGCATTTTGTGTAGGTGCCATTATCATCGGTGCCAAGGGAGATTTGATAAGCACTGGCTTTAGTCGCGAACGCAACCCGCGTGAGCACGCGGAAGAAACTGCCATCAACAAGGCGATTGAACAGCGGACAGATCTTACTGCCGCTACAATCTACACATCACTCGAGCCCTGCAGCCCCAGACTGTCGGGCAGTAAATCCTGCACGGATCTAATCATCGACTGCGGCATCAAGCGAGTGGTGTTTGCCCTCTACGAACCCCCTGTTTTTGTTGCCTGTAACGGTGCGGACCGCTTGCGTGAGCACCGTATAGAAGTAGTAGTCATGGCTGAATTTGCTGAATTAGTAGAAGAGATCAACAAACCAGTTTGCGCTGAAAAATAATGGCAGAACAGCCAGCCCTATAAGCAGTGTGAAATATCTCACCTTACTCGTTTGTGATATAGCTCAAATTCAGTAGCTGAGCGGTTTGACAAAACTTTGAATTTCATCACCTATTTTGGGAAAAGCTCACTTAAGTTTCCGGCGAAGTGAGACCAGATCGCGTTGGTCTGGTGATTTGCCGTACTCCACTGGATCAAGGAAGTACTGATTAGGCAATAGCGGTGAAGCGAAATATCAGCTCAAACCCTAAAAATAGTGGAGCTCGAAATGTTTCAGGGCAGACCGGATTGCTTTTGCAGATTCTTATCGCCTCTATTGTTTTAGTGGTCGCTCTCTTCGCATTTGAATTGAGCAGATTTTTGCTTGCAAGTCAGCAACTAAAAAACAACGTCGGAATTGCCGCTCTTACTTGTGAAACTACACTTGCATCCTCCGGTTCGGCAACCAAGGCAGACAGCCAATCGAATGCAATGAGAACAGCCCTGGGGTTATTTCGAAGAAATTCTATCCTGGGTGTGCCTCTCTCACATGCTGAATTGGTTTCCTCTGTTTCCCAGTTCGTCCCAGATGTTGATCGCAGCGTCGTCGCTTTCCAATTTCTTGACCCCATAACCCATTACCCAGTCACTGACGCAGCCCTTTATGGCACGGTCATTGAAGCGAGCGCCGCCTATTCTTATAAACCAATTTTTGGTGAGTTCATTGGGCTGGGCTCGAAGACCTATCCGATTTTTGCTTCCTCTGTTTCCAGTGTTCAACCCTTGGATCTCATTCTTGTATATGACATTTCCGGCGGCATGGATGATCTTACTAAGGTCACGCTTCTTCAGAGGTATTGGGACTACAACAGTAAGCACACAGCCTACATGATTCCTAATCTTTATACGAATTCTTCTGTGCCAGCTCAAGGCACCATCGCGTCATTGTTTCCCAATCAGACACCAGGCGTTAATGCCATCGCGCCTCAAGCTCTGGAATCGGCTCAAGGCTCATTCAGCCCGCTTCTTTTCAGCGAGAGTCAGGCGAAAACTAAGTCTTTGCGCGGATTCCAGCAAGATTCAGGTACTCCACCGGGCAACTATTTTCCCAACTTGTTATCCAGCTCCCGACTAGAAAAATCAGCTTCCCAAAAGCGGATGATCGCTGATTGCAGCCTGGGAAAGGGTTTTTCGCATTTATCTAAGCCGCCAAAGCAGCGCTTCGCTATTGATGAATTCAATACTCAACCAGGTCGCTCGCAAGTACTGGCGTATTTTATCGCACAGGCATCAACCCATTTGGCTGCATGTAGAGAAGTCCCTAAGTATAAGCTGTGTTCATACCAGGATTCTTCTGCCACTGCCAGCGATGCCAGCACCACAGGCAATACCCTTATCAACAGTACGACCCCCACGAGCACCGTCCCCCCAGGTCCAAGAGGACCCTTTGGGCCCTCAGCTGGAGGGCCCGCAGGAGTATCAGGGCCCGGTGGTTATTTGGGACCAGGCGGACCATCAGGCCCGATCGGACCGAATGGTCCACTAGGCGTAGGTGGTCCCAACGGTTATCAGGGTCCAGCGGGGATACTCGGACCCGCCGGTCCCCTTGGTCCAGACGGACCGGGAGGCCCGGCAGCAGTTAACGGGCCCGCCGGACCAGCCGGACCTGGTGGTCCGCAAGGCCCTGGCGGCCCGCAAGGGCCCGGCGGACCGCTTGGACCTGATGGACCGCTTGGACCGAACGGTGCTGGGGGAGCTGCTAATGGCCCAGGTGGTTTCTTAGGACCTGGCGGAGTGTTTGGACCCGGTGGACCAGATGGACCGGGTGGACCGAGAGGCCCCCAAGGTCCTGAAGGACCAGCAGGGCCCTTAGGACCCCTAGGCCCTGGTGGACCAGCCGGATTCAATGGACCCTTAGGACCGGTTAGTCCCGGCGGGCCTGCCGGCCCCGGTGGTCCAGCAGGTCCGGCTGGACCTGGCGGCCCCCATGGACCTGCTGGACCCCTCGGACCGGGTGGACCGGGCGGTTTTGCAGGCCCGGGTGGACTTGCTGGACCTGGTGGAGTTGCAGGAGTAGCTGGACCCAATGGTCCAGGTGGACCGGCCGGGCCTGGGGGACCAGCGGGTCTAGGTGGACCGCTTGGCCCAGGTGGGCCCGCTGGACCGGCTGGCCCGGGCGGCCCCTTTGGACCAGGCGGACCCATGGGAGTAAATGGACCCTCAGGTGTTAATGGCCCAGGTGGTCCGGTTGGACCGGCAGGTCCTGGTGGACCTGGTGGCATAGCCGGACCAGGAGGGCCGAATGGTATAGGCGGACCAAATGGCTTTAGCGGTCCAGCCGGACCAGCTGGACCAGCTGGACCAGGTGGGCCGCTTGGACCAGGTGGTCCAGGTGGTCCGGCTGGATTTGCTGGTCCAATCGGTCCGAGTGGACCTGACGGTACGTTAGGGCCAAGCGGACCTGGAAATGTAGCCGGTCCGAGGGGTCCAGCTGGAGCGTATGGACCCGCCGGACCCGGTGGTCCACTTGGTCCCATTGGACCGGCTGGACCCGCTGGAATTACTGGTCCTGGTGGACCAGCCGGACCCGCTGGACCTGCCGGTCCAGGGGGCCCAGGCGGCGTTATGGGCCCGGCTGGTCCATTCGGGCCAACGGGACCCACTGGTCCTATTGGTGTAATTGGTCCTAATGGTCCGGCTGGGCCTGCTGGTCCTGGTGGACCCGGCGGTCCATTAGGCCCGGTTGGACCAAATGGACCGGCTGGATTGGCTGGTCCGCAAGGGCCAGCTGCGACACCAGCGGGACCAAACGGACCGGCTGGACCACTGGGACCCGCTGGTCCAGTAGGTCCAGGTGGAGTAGCAGGACCTGATGGGCCTTTAGGACCTTATGGCCCCTTAGGGTTCCAAGGTCCGGCTGGACCAGCTGGACCTGCCGGACCGGGCGGACCAGCTGGACCCAACGGCCCAGCAGGCCCGACGGCACCCGGAGGTCCTTTGGGACCGGCTGGACCACAAGGCCCAGGTGGTCCAGATGGACCAGGTGGACCGGGCGGACCCTTCGGACCACTGGGGCCGGAAGGTGTTACGGGACCAGCTGGTTTATTCGGACCAGGCGGACCAAAGGGCCCAGGCGGACCGGCTGGTCCTAATGGACCGGCTGGACCTAATCAACCTGGCGGTCCGGCTGGACCTGCCGGACCACAAGGCCCTGGCGGACCGCTTGGACCGGGTGGACCCAATGGTCCTGGTGGCCCAGGCGGGCTTGGCGGACCCTTCGGACCACTGGGGCCCGGCGGACCGTCCGGACCGGGCGGACCAGCTGGACCCAATGGACCTTTTGGAGCTAACGGGCCAAACGGTCCCCTAGGTCCCGGTGGACCTTTTGGTCTTGCCGGTCCTGGTGGTCCCGGCGGCCCCGCCGGACCAGGTGGACCAGCTGGACCTGGCGGCCCCGGAGGACCCGCTGGACCTAGTGGACCGTCATCCACCACAAATACTGGCATTGGCGCTAACGCAACGGTCAGTCAAACCATTACTTCCCAGGCACCATTTATGCTGCCGCCGGCAATTGATAGTACATATGGTGGCACAGAAAATGGCCCTACCGTTGCCAATTTCTCTCTGTCCAACCATCTCTACGCCGGGGGATCTAAATCCGTAGGATCCAATCTTTCTCCTTCCGGTCCGCATCTTACATACGAGGCCGCTAGTGCCCTTCAACCGTTGGTTGGCCCTTCCTCTTCTAGCCTCTTCACTGACGTTGTCGTTAACCTAAATAACGACCAACAATTCATTCACTACTCCAAAGATGGCTTCGATTTCCCATCTAGCGCCGCCCTCCTCGAAGCCGCTCGCGGTAATCTCGACAGTCCAGAACGTGCCACCGCCGCCGGTGTCGATCTAGCAGCCTTGCGTATTTCTCCAAAGGTTGGCTATAAAAACTTCTATCTCAAGGCCGCAAAATCGCAACTTCAACCGCTTGATTCAATCAATACGGCCACTCTCAATTTCTTGTCTGAAATCGTTCACCTTGCCAACGTTCATTTCGGTCTTGTCGCTTTCAACGATTCAACCGGATTTTCACCAGCTGACACGGTCAACTCCCCAGATGTCTCGACCCTGTATCCCACTGGAAATTCCTCTAGCCATCCACTCCCCAATATCAGCTTAAATACTTCCCCCAATTACCAAGACAACAACTATGCCTCGGTTTCCTCCATCATCCCCTCTCTCGATCCCTTCGGCGAAAGAAACACCGCCCAGGGTCTCAAAGCTGCTATCGATCAATTGTCTAATCACCCCCGCATTGGTACGAAAAAGGCCATCGTGCTTATTACGGATGGAATGCCAACCAAAGATCTCAGTGGTGCTATCAATCCCACCACCGCCGCCGCCGACGCCATTAATCAGGCTTACAGAGCCAAAAATCTCGGAATATCAGTATTTTGTGTCGCCGTCGCTTGCTCCGATAAAGAGATCGCTAAAGAAAATGCCCTCTATAACGATACTGCCAATGGTATTGCGGCCATCTCGGCCAATGGCGCTCGCTACTATCGCGTTGACTACACTAATCCGGCTGATACCCAAGCAAAGCTCACAGGAGCGTTTGCCAACCTATGCAGACAACTTGTTCAACTAGCAAGGTAGACAGGCGTGAACACCGGCTTTAGAAACTACGAAGACACGGAGTATCTTGGTGCAGCACCAGCGAGAAGTCGCAATTACCAACAGTAGAACTAAGGCGTCCTTAATACTGCTCCTATAGCCGCCAAAAAGTGATATCTTGACTTGATTAGAGTCAGCAGTGGGTGTCGTCATGCAAGCACACAGCGTCTCGGACTTCGCGGGAGAAAGTCCAATGGCAAATAACGAAACGGTCATGCAAATGCTTGCTGAAATCGGCAAGATTATTCGCAACACCCATGTGGTCTACTCCTCCGGACGACACGGCAGCACGTTCATAAACAAGGATGCTCTGTACGTACATGTTCAGACGATTTCCAAACTGTGCAAACTCATGGCGGCAGATTACGATGCCGACCAGATAGACGTAGTAATCGGTCCAACTATGGGCGGCGCCGTGTTAGCCCAGTGGATGGCCTTTCATCTCAACGCGAGGCGCTCAGCCGGGGAGACCTTGCCTGCTTTTGCAGAGAAACTGGGTGAGGGAGAAAACAAGCGATTCATCATCAAACGAGGTTATGACTCAGTCATACCCGGCAAGACTGTTGTTGTCGTCGACGATCTTTTGACGACTGGAGCCTCCTCTTCGAAAGTCATTCAAGGTGTGCGCAAGCTGCAAGGAAAAGTAATTGGGCTCAGCGTCATCTGTAATCGCGGTTCCGTAGAGCCTCAAAACGTGGGCGGTGTGCCAATCCACGCCTTGACAAACGTCACTCTCGATTCGTGGAGCGAGGAAGAATGCCCACTTTGTCGAGACGGAGTACCAATCAACACCAATTTCGGCAGAGGAAAAGCCTTTTTTGAAGAACGAGGGGTAGCGGTTTTGTCCGGTCGCAAAAGGATACGGAAAGAAAAAGCACCTACAGACTAGTGATATCAAGCTCGCAACTGGCTGCCTGACCGGGTTCCACAGTGTTTTGCACCATACAAAACGGGATTGGGAAGAAATGGCGGACAAAGCTTTGATTGCCGCACTAGCCGCCGAACCCCAGCGTTGAACAAGGCTATCTTAAAAAAAGGTCAGTTACACAGATTGTGTCACCAATCGCGCATGGGAGTATGATTGAGGCGCATAATCGTGCCGGGCAAATCTGGGACGCGCTTATGTATGATCTTCCGAGGCTGAAGCCGGAAATGGTCGAGCATCCAAAATTGATCTGAGCGGGACCAAAGGGATAGCCGATATGAGCAGCGAATCGATAATGAACAGCGACTCGATCTTGCAAATACTTGCCGACATCGGCGCGATCATTACCGACAGCCATATTGTTTATACTTCGGGAAGACACGGTACTGCTTACATCAACAAAGATTGCCTTTACAAGCACACCCAGAAGACTTCTGAATTGTGCAAAGCCATGGCAGCAAAGTACGATGCGGACAACGTTGATGTGGTTATCGGGCCAACCGTTGGCGGCGTGGTGCTCTCTCAGTGGGTAACTCATCACCTGAACACAGCGCGCTCG
Source organism: Candidatus Melainabacteria bacterium (assembly GCA_003175915.1). Taxonomy (GTDB): domain Bacteria; phylum Cyanobacteriota; class Vampirovibrionia; order Obscuribacterales; family Obscuribacteraceae; genus PSRH01. The sequence continues at coordinate 9,431 of PSRH01000012.1, forward strand.
AAGGGAGAAACCCTATCGCTCTTTGCCGAAAGCGAAGGCGAAGGACCGGACAAAAAGTTTGTCATCAAGCGTGGCTACGATTCTTTCATTCCCGGTAAAAATGTCGTGGTAGTCGAGGACGTCCTTACCACAGGGGGATCGGCCCGCAAGGTAATCGAATGTGTTAAGGCTCTTGAAGGGAACGTCTTGGGATTAAGCGTCCTCTGTAATAAAGGGGTGAAGCCGGCTGCGGTTGGTGACGTTTGTATCAACAGCCTGGTGAATATAGTTTTGGGCTCCTGGGCCGAAGAAGAGTGCAAACTCTGTAAACTAGGCGTGCCCGTCAATACGGACGTCGGCAAGGGCAGGGTTTTCCTGGAGAAACGCAAGTCAAGCCACGTCGAAACCGGTGAAGCGGCAAGTGCCCAGTCAATTAGGACGACTAGACAAAATACCAGAGTCTAGTCAGAATGCTTACGAGTAAATCAAACTAAGCATTAACTGACATTACTGTCGAAAGGTTTCGATGATCGCATGGATGAGAAAGCGATTCTAGGTATTCTCCATGACGTCGGTGCCATTATTACAAATACCCACGTCGTCTTCACTTCGGGCAGGCACTCTAATACTTACGTCAACAAAGATGCGCTTTACATGCATCCAACACGAACAGCACAGTTATGCCAGATAATGGCGTCGAAATACGACGCGGACCAGGTTGATGTTGTCGCTGGTCCCACCATTGGTGGTGTCATCCTTTCTCAATGGGTGGCCTACCACCTCAGCGCGTCGCGCCTCTCTGGAGAGACTCTCTCTATATACGTCGAAAAAGAAGGGGAACGCACCGAGAAAACGTTCATTGTCGAGCGCGGTTACGATATTAAGGTGCCCAACAAAAATATCGTGGTTGTTGAGGACGTTCTCATGACGGGCGGTTCAGCAGCCAAGGTAATTGAGACCCTCAGAGCGCTTGGGGGCAATGTCCTGGGTTTGAGCGCGCTCTGCAATCGTGGAAAGGTGACGCCGGCTGCCGTCGGCGGTGTACCAATACACGCCTTGACGAATCTTGCATTTGAGTCCTGGGAAGAAGAACAGTGTCCCCTCTGCGCTTCAAAAGTGCCAATCAATACTAATGTCGGTAAGGGTAAGCAGTTCCTAGCCGGATCACGAGCTAAGGCAGCTTCATAAAATTGAGCAGTTCCGTTATTTCTTGGCGAACCGAGATTGTAATTCTTCTTTGATCAATCTCGCTGCTTTTTGAGGGGAGCCGATATGCGAGGGCGGTTTCGTTATGGCACGACCGATTACAAGAAAGTCCGCGCCCTCAGATACTGCCTCGCCAGGAGTCATAACGCGCTTCTGATCGTCGGACTTGGCCCATTCCGGTCGGACTCCTGGAACCACGGTCACAAATTCATCACCACAGGTTCTCTTTATCACTGCTACCTCATGTGGAGAACAAACCACTCCATCCAGCCCCGCCGATTTGGCGAGTTCTGCTAAGTGCACGGCATAAGCCGTTAGATCCCCAGAAACATGCAGTTCATCGTGCAGTGTTTGTTGATCAATACTGGTCAAGACAGTTACTCCGATGACGAGCGGATGCTTGCCCGGTGCGGACTTGACAGCATCGGCGGCCGCCTTCATCATCTCGTAGCCGCCATCACAATGGACGTTGAACATAAGCACGCCTTCTTGACACGCGGCGCGAGCTGCACCGCCGACGGTATTAGGAATGTCTTTAAACTTCAGATCCAAAAATACCTGTCCACCGGCATTACTTATAGCATTTACAACATTTCGGACGCCTTCGCTTGTGCAAAGCTCCAGCCCTACCTTAAAACCAGCCACGTGCTCCTTGACCTGGCCCACGAGGTCGAGGGCCTGAGCAATTGTTGGCGTGTCCAGGGCTACCAAGACTTTGCCGGTCGCTCTCGCCATCTTAAGTACCTCGGAGGTATGCAGAGAGGATCATAGCCTAAGAGCAACAACAATCCAAGGTAATCATATAATCAATGTCCGTATTCTTAAAAGCTGCTTGTTTTATGCAGCAAAGAGAGTATGCTTTGATTAATGGCGCGCGATTTACTTTATTCAAAAGTAGTACGCCCTCTGCTCTTCCGCATGGATTGCGAGGACGCACATCGATTTGTCCACGAAACGGCACGCCAGTACGGCACTCTTTGGCCGCTGCTTTCCGGGCTTTATCAATACAGGGGCGACGATCTGGCCTGCCAATTTGCCGGCGTAAACTTCGCTAATCCAGTTGGTCTGGCGGCAGGTTTCGACAAAAATGGGGACCTGGTAGAAATGCTTGGTCATGTTGGTTTCGGATTCGCCGAAATCGGCTCGGTCACCGCTCAAGCGCGGACTGGCAACCCGAAGCCGCGTCTATTCAGGCTCTTAAGCGACCAGGCGCTAATAAACCGCCTTGGTTTGAATGGCGAGGGCGCCGATCATATAGCCGGCAAACTTAAAACCAGTAAATTTTCACTTCCCATTGGTCTCAACATCGCCAAGACCAACGATCCGGCAATCGTAGGAGATGCCGCCGTCGAAGACATGCTCTATACCTTCTGCCAGATCAAAGATCTACCGATCGCCTATGTCACTGTTAATGCCAGTTGTCCAAATACGCATGAAGGCATTGTTTCAGAAGTAAACAGCCTAACAAAGCTTTTTGCCCTTATGCAGGCAGAGAATGACCGCCATTTACCGATTCTCGTCAAACTATCTCCAGACGGTTCCGAGCAATTAACTAAGGACATCGTGGCAACCGCCACAGAGCATGAGCTTGCTGGTTATGTTTGCGGAAACACTTCGACATCCCGTTCAGGATTGTCCACCCCGCCAGCAACGATCGAGCAAATCGGAAACGGCGGCTTGAGTGGTCCTCCGCTTAAAATGCTGGCACTGCAGTTGTGCCGGCTGGTATACAAACTGAAGACGCCCGCTCAGATAATAATTGGTTGCGGCGGTATCGCATCTGGTGACGACGCCTACGAGTTCATTCGCAGCGGCGCTTCGGCGGTCCAACTATACACCGGTCTCGTTTACGAAGGGCCGACCTTGCCTAAGATGATTAACCAAGAGCTTTCGGCCCGTCTGCATAAAGACAGACTGTCTTTATCTCAAGCGATCGGCGCATCAGCCAGGCAAGAGCGATCCGCCGCCGGCACCACCACCAACTGAGGGACAGCATGACAAGCAATCTAAGAATACGCAAGGCCGACGATATGCACATTCATCTGCGGCAAGGTGAGTTGCTGGCCAAAGTATTGCCTCATACGGCGAGCCAGTGTGCACGCGCTCTGGTCATGCCTAACACGACACCACCAATTGTCACGGCTGATGATCTCAACAACTACCGTAATAGCATTCAAAAACTGCTCAAGACGGAAGATGCCTTTGTTCCGTTGATGACTTTTCGGGTGATGCCCACGACCACTCCAGCCATGGTCAAAGATCACAAAAGAGCCGGCGCAACAGCGGGAAAACTATATCCTGAAGGAGTAACCACGAACTCTGAAGGTGGAGTGAAGGACTTACAGACTCTTTACCCCGTCTACAAGGCTATGGAAGAAGAGGGTCTGGTGCTTTGTCTTCACGGCGAAGTTCCCGGGGTATTCTCGCTAGATCGAGAAACTGCGTTCCTGGAAACCCTGAGAACCCTTGCAAAAGACTTTCCAAAACTAAAAATTGTTCTTGAGCACGCCACCACTGCTGATGCCATTGACACAGTGCTAAAGCTGTCGGCGAACGTTGCGGCCACACTGACCGCTCACCATCTGCGCATTACCTTGGACGATGTAATCGGCGATAAGCTCAACCCGCATGTCTTCTGCAAACCAATAGCCAAGCGCCCGGCCGATCGCGACGCCCTCCTGAAGGCCGCCACCAGCGGCAACCCAAAGTTCTTTCTCGGTTCAGACAGCGCTCCTCACCCTGTCGAAAGCAAAGAGTGCGCCTGTGGCGCCGCCGGTGTTTACACCGCTCCCGTTCTGCTGCCGGTATTGGCCGAAACTTTCGAAAGTGCCGGACATCTCGACAAGCTTGAATCCTTCACCTCACGGTTTGGCGCCGAATTCTACCGTTTGCCTCTCAACGAGCAATACATCGAATTGCACAGAGAATCCTGGACAGTTGAAAACCAGTACGGCGGTGTCGTTCCCTTTATGGCAGGACACAGGTTCGCTTGGAAATTGAGCTCCGCTAGTTCGTCCTCAAAAGCAAACAAAACCAAGCAAACTGCAAAGTCTTCCGCCTAGGACTTTCTAGAGCGGTTTTTCTGCCGAGCTGGCTAACTTCGAAGCTTCATTGAGCCCGCTCTTCGCTGACAAATTGTCGGCGTCGACGTTGAGTGCGCGCTTGTAGAGTTCAGCGGCACGCTCGTAGCTCTTTTTGCCCATTAGCGAATCGGCGCAGCGAATCAGGGAAGCGGACAAGTTAGCTTTGAAAGTTTTGTTATTAGGATCTTGAGCCACGGCTGCTTCGTGTTCGTCGATGGCTTCAGTCCAACGTCCGTGTTTCGCCAATTCCAAAGCGCGATTGTTGTGTTCAAGCGCTGTTGTAGGTTCCGGTGTGCTCAACTTAGCATCATCAGCCATGTCGGTCGCATAGGAACAAGTGCCGACTGACAACCATACGCCTGCCGCAGCCAGCAACGAAAGTGCAATCCTTTTGCTCATGCAAAGGTCCTCATGATAAGTTCCATAAAGCTTCAACCAACCAAAAATAGTTGTCAAGTTAAGCTTCAAAAATCTCTGTGAGGTGATTGAGAGATGTCAGCCTGTTTGGTTTTGGGCGGCTTTCGCCAGGTGATATTTTCTTAGCCGAAAAATACCTGGGCTACTTTATAAACGCCCATATCGAGGGTTTTCAAACTATCAACACCAGCTTCCACTGGCACATCGACAATTTCGTTACCGCGCAAGGAAACCATGACACCAAACTTCTTCTGGTGAACAAGCTCTGTGGCCAGCACGCCAAAACGGGTGGCCAGCACTCGATCGAAAGCCGTCGGAGAACCGCCTCGCTGAATATGTCCTAAAACAATGGCGCGAGTCTCGTAGCCAGTGTGCTTTTCGATCAACTTCGCCAGTTGATCGCCGATGCCGCCCAGTTTGACGTGACCGAAAGCATCCTGTTCCTGATCTTTGAGACTCTCCTTATCATCAAGCATTGCGCCTTCGGCAACCACGACGATCGAGAAGTCTTTGCCTCTGGCGTGGCGCTTCTTGATCGAGTCGACAACATCTTGCAAGTGAATCGGTTTCTCGGGAACGAGAATATAGTCAGCACCACCAGCGATACCGCCATAGCAGGCGATCCAGCCGGCATGGCGACCCATAACCTCACAAACCAAAACACGATTGTGCGATTCAGCTGTTGTGTGTAGCCGATCCAACGCTTCGGCAACAATGTTTACTGCCGTATCGAAACCAAAGGTGAAATCAGTTGCATTCAGATCATTGTCAATCGTCTTTGGAACGCAAACAACGTTGAGACCATGCTGCTTGTGCATTTTGGATGCAACACCGCAAGTATCTTCTCCGCCTACAGCAATCAAAGCATCGAGACGATTCTTCTGCATCGACTCGAGAATGCGCTCCGGGCCTTTCTCGATCTTGAAAGGATTTGTCCGCGATGTGCGCAGGATCGTCCCGCCTCGCTGAATCAACCCACCTGTACTCTGGAGAGTGAGAGGCATGACCATGTTCTCTATCGGTCCTCTCCACCCTTCCAAAAATCCAATCACTTCAGACGCATAGTTCTTAATGCTATGCCTTACAACTGCTCTAATAACTGCGTTCAAGCCGGGGCAGTCACCGCCACCAGTCAGAATGCCAATCCGCATAATTTCGCCTCTATTCAATTAATCCGTCAGACACCGGCGCTCAAACATTCCCTGATCCATGACAAGGGTACATGCAAGTAGCGCTTGTTAAGTATCCAATGACTGCGCTTACCCGACTGTTTATCGCAGTCGCTTTGCTGTAATTTGTTACATACTACGCTTCCTGCTTTTCCTACCAGGCGGGCTTGCCGAGCTACTTTCATTGACGATTAAGTTTCCACAAGTTTGTCGCTGCCACTGGCCGCTTCTATTACAGTTAGGATTTGAAGCAGGCGAACACTTTGGTTTGAACACGGGGTAGCAACAGTGAATTTGTACGAATATGAGGCCAAGCAAATTTTTGCCGAGTTCGGCATTCCCATTCCACCTTCAGTCCGCATCACTAAAGCTGAGGAATTAAGCAAGGTCCTATTTGGTTATCCCCTAGTGCTTAAGTGTCAGGTTTTATCAGGTGGCAGAGGAAAGGCTGGTGGCGTCAAATTCCCCAAAGATCTCAAGGAAGGACAGAAAATAGCTGCTGAGCTTCTCAAACTAACAATCAACGGCTCGCCCACTCGAAGCCTCCTGGTTGAGCCAATGCTGCCAATCAAACAAGAGCTGTACTTATCAATCACTTTGGATCGAGCTCAGGGAACAGCCATTTTCATTGCCAGCAAGGAAGGTGGCATCGAAATTGAGTCATCCCACAACGTGGTAACCATGCCCGTTCCCTATCCATATCATCCATTTACAGGGCGAGAGTTGGCTAAGCAACTGGGGTTGAGCGGACCGATTCTGGTCAAAGTCGCCGATATAGCCAATAAACTTTATAAGTTGTTCGAAGCAAAAGATCTCGACTTGGCTGAAATCAATCCACTGATCATCACCGAAGGCGGTGAAGTTATCGCCGGTGATGGCAAAATAATCGTCAACGACGATTCCCTGGCGCGCCAGAAAACTTTCACCGGGTGGCAAGAAAGTCATCTGGATGAGCTCACTGATCGAGAGCGGCGCGCCAAATTGAGCGGGCTCAACTTAGTTGAACTAAAAGGCAAAATCGGCATCCTATGCAACGGTGCCGGTCTGACCATGGCAACAATGGACATGGTTAAGGCATTCGGCGGCGAGCCTGCCAACTTTCTTGATGTCGGTGGCGGCTCTGATCAGGACAAGACTTTGGCCGCTCTCGATATAGTCAACGAAAATCCGGACATTGAGGTGATTCTCCTCAATATTCTTGGCGGCATCACAGCCTGCGACGAGGTGGCGAGCGCGCTCGTTAAATTCATCAAGAAGAATCCGCAGCGACAACTTGTCGTGAGACTGAGAGGAAACAATCAGGATCTCGCCGAGAAAATCCTGGCCGATTCCGGGTTGAAGTTGATCAAAGATCTGGAGCCAGCGGTACAAGAGGCCGTGGACAGATCGAATTCCGCCAGGGGTAAAGGTGCACCGGTTGCAGCCAAATAACCAAAGCATTCAATTTAGAGAGCATTTGCAAGTCAAGGAGAATAAGTCGTGATTTTGGTTGACAAGGACACAAAGGTAATCGTTCAAGGGGCGACCGGCAAAATGGGTGGGGCTCACGCCAAGCGTATGCTCGATTACGGCACTAAATTGGTGGCTGGCGTCACTCCCGGTAAAGCCGGAGAGAGAGTACACGGCATTCCGGTTTTTGACACAGTTCAGGAAGCTGTGGATAAAACCCAGGCCGACTGCTCGGTCATCTTCGTGCCCCCATACCTGGCGCTCGACGCCGGCTGCGAGGCGGCTGAGGCAGGAATCAAAACTATCGTCGTGATTACCGAAGGCATACCGCCTCAAGACACGGTGAAATTGGTCCACTATCTCAAAGAAAAGGATGCCCTTCTAATCGGTCCCAACTGCCCAGGCGTAATCAGTCCCGGTGCTTGCCTGGTTGGTATTTTACCGGGATCAATCTTTAAGCCCGGGCGCATCGGTATGGTCAGCCGCAGTGGCACGCTCACTTACGAGATCGCGCTGGCTTTAAGTGACGCTGGGCTAGGCCAATCTACTTGCGTGGGCATCGGCGGCGATCCGATTAAGGGTCTTGACTATCAGACGATCCTGACGCTTTTTGAAAAAGATCCAGGCACCGAAGCCATCGTTCTCATTGGTGAAATTGGCGGTTCAGCCGAAGAAGAGGCTGCCGCCTTTATCAAGGAAAAATGCAAGAAGCCAGTAGTTGCCTATATAGCTGGACAAACAGCACCCCCTGGGAAGCGTATGGGGCACGCTGGAGCCATCGTGACCGGTGGCAAGGGAACCGCTCAGTCGAAAATAGAAGCGCTTAATGCCGCGCGCGTCAAAATCGCCTCAACACCAAGCCAGGTGGCAAAATTCGTAGCTGAGGTCGCTAAGTTGCCGGCAAAAACTTAAGCGCTGAAAAGCAAAATTTTTTGTCTCTACGGTATTCTGTTAATAGTGCTTATTAAGCCCTTGCAATTTTCATATATCTTGTGGTAACCGGACGGCAATAAGTGACATGGACGCAGGAAAAGATAGACCAGCCAACCAAGAGGTAAGTGCGTCAGGTCAGATCAAGCGGGCGCTCGTTCTTCCCGGTGGAGGGGGTCGAGGTGCTTATCAAGTTGGTGTAGCCAAGGCTCTAATCGAACAAGGACTCACTTTTGATTTTGCCTTTGGTACCAGTATTGGTGGCTTAAACGCCGCTATGATTGCCCAGGGTGGCTTGCGCAGGTTGGAAGAACTCTGGTCGACGATGCGGGCCAAAGATATCTTTTGTCTACCTTCGGCACCTCAGATTGGCCGCCTGTTTTTAGGCCATCACCTAGGCATTCTGGATACCTCGCCTATGGAGGAGTTGTTGCGGCGGGAGGCAAACCTGCCGGCCCTCAAAGCCAGCTCAACTAAGGTAGGACTTTGCACAACCGATTTGTGCAGCCTGCAAACAAGTCTAATTACCACCGACGATATAATGTCCACAAACGAACTGATCGACGCATTGATGGCTACTTCGGCATTGCCCATGGCGTTTCCGCCCAGACATTTACACGGCTCCGGCTTATGGGTCGATGGTGGTTTGGTACGCAACACGCCGATGGATGCTGCTCTGTCCATGGGTGCTGACGAGATTTATATGGTGCTTCTCCATCCGGCGAAGATCAATATCTGCCCCACTAATTTATTCGAAGTGCTTTCCCGCTGCCTCGACATCGTCCTCGATGCATCAGCGAAAAAGGAAATTCATTCGGCCGAACTGTACAACCGCCTGATCGATGAAGGAAACCAGGAATCGCGCGGACGCAAGAAAGTGAAGATCAAAGTTTTCCAGCCACGGCGCGCGGTGAATACCACTTTGCTTGAGATCGATCCGCAAAGATCCCGCAAGTTGATCTCCCAGGGCTATGAAGAAGCGCTCGAGCAATTGAGCGACGAAAGCTTGACTGTATCAGAAGAGGAAGAGGCCAGAGCCTGCTAGCGCCGACCTCTGTTTATCTCGCTCAGGCTCGCTTGCTCAAATGTCCCATGCGGCCGGCTTGATAGTCGTCTACCGCTTGAATCAACTCTTGCTTGCTGTTCATTACGAAGGGACCATAGCTGGCAACCGGCTCTGCGATTGGCTTTCCGGCCATGACAAGCAAGCGACTCTCGGCCTCTCCAACCAACGAGATGGTCTCCACTGTTTTATCGAGCAAGGCCATCTTCGCTTCACCATCAACCAATGTGTCATTGATGCGCACCCTTCCCTTGAGCAAGAAGATAGCCGTATTGTAACCAGCCGGTATCTTCAACGATGCTTCGCCCGACTCGATTCCGACATCGATGAGATAGACAGGCGTAAAGGTCTGAGCCGGACCGGTTTTGCCGTTAAGTTCTCCAGCAATAATCCGGGCATATGCTTGATCACCGATTGCCACCTTCGGTATGTCGGCACCTTTGATTGTTTGATAGCGCGGGGCCGTCAACTTGTGGCTTCGCGGCAAGTTCACCCAGAGCTGAATCATTTCAAATACGCCGCCCGTCTTCGCGAAGGCGCGCTCGTGCATTTCCTCATGAACAACGCCAGACCCAGCCGTCATCCACTGAACGTCGCCGGGATGAATGGTACCTTCGTTGCCACTTGAGTCGCGGTGCTCGACACTACCTTGATAGGCGATGGTGACAGTTTCAAATCCTCTATGCGGATGCTCGCCCACTCCATGCGGTCGCTCGGAAGCCTCGAACTGGGCGGGACCGGCATAGTCCAGCATAAGGAAAGGATCGATTTCTCCTTCCAATCCGGAAGAGGGAATGAGATTGCGTACTGGAAAGCCATCTCCCACCCAATGCGACGAGCCTTTTTCATAAATTCGAACTACTTTCTTTACCGTATTCATTGATCATTCTCCTTTCGCTGCCAGCTATTTTGACCTCCAACAAGCTGCGCAGCAGTTGTACCTAATTTGCGTAGCGAGGCAACAAGCTGAGTCCGTTCACGAACTGGAATCTCTGACATAAGTTGTTCGATATCCTCCTCGTGCTGAGCAAAAGCTTTCTTGATCAGCTTCAGTCCACGAGGAGTGAGATGGACTAGGCGAGCCCGGCGGTCAACCGGATCATTGCGTCTTTCGACGAGCTCCTGTTTCTCCAACCTGTCCACCGCTGCCGTAATTGAGCCGCTTGTCAGAAGCACGCGCTTGCCCAGATCGTTAATAAGGAGCGGACCCTTGTGCAGCAATGCTTCCAGCACAGCAAAGTCAGTGACGCCAAGCCCCAGATGTTCGATGCTCTTGTGCGCATAAGCCTCGATAGCCCGGGTGGCTTTCCATAATATTAACCAAACATGAATGGAACTTGTTGCCATGCTCGGCATATACCTCGATATAAAGTATCTTGATATCAAGATATCATATTTTTGAAGAAAGCAGCTTAAAATCTCTGCTAGTCGAAAAGGTAAGCCTGGGGGCGCCTATCTAAAGGCGAGGGCGTTGTCTAAAAAGTAAGGCCAGGAAAAGGATGACGAAAGCCCACCTACGCTCAATAGCACGTCGCAGCTCAAGGCCAAAGTAAA
>PSRH01000031.1 GCA_003175915.1 Candidatus Melainabacteria bacterium
TGGCTAGGCGAGCGATCGGCTGGAGCAGGCGGTGGTATAGCTGGCAGGCCGATCTGGCTGGGCGAGCGGTCCGGATGAGGGGGCATGGCTGGTAGGCTGACCTGACTGGGTGAGCGATCCGGTTGAGGGGACATGGCTGGTAGCCCGACCTGGCTTGGTGAGCGATCGACAGGAGCAGGCGGTGGTATGGCCGGTAACCCGACCTGGCTGGGCGAGCGGTCCGGTTGAGCGGGCATGGCAGGTAGCCCGACTTGACTGGGCGATCGATCCGCCGAGGCTGGAGGCGGTGGATTGAGATTGCCTTGTGGCCAAGGCAAGGCTGTCGGCGCTTCGTTGGTTGTTGGCGGTGGCACGAGGCGCTGTGCTGGTGGGAGAGGTGTTTTGCTCTCAGAGTTGAGAGCGGACTGCGGCTCAGCAGGAGGACTGAGGCTGGCTTTCTTGGATACAACCGGTGAAATTCTTGGCGCAGGCACACCCGCGGACGGATCAACGGCTGCGGCTGCTTCTGGAGCCTGGGAAGCCTGAGGCAAACCAGATGGGAAGGCTGGCAATGCTCCTGTTTCAGTTTGCACTGAAAAGGGAGCCGGTTGTGATGGCGCATACGGTGGCGCGCTCTGGCCAAAAGGAGCAGGATTTGAGGGCGGCGCTGTTTGAAAACCTGTGGGCAGAGCCGGCTGACTGGCTCCGGCCAAGGCAGAAAAACCTGGTGCTTGGTTGGCCGCCGGCTCAGCTGAGCTGCTGGTGGATGGCGTTGCAGGAAATATCGCTGAAGGAGCTTGAGGGGACGACTCAGAGGGACCCCAAAGATCAGGCGCCGGGGCCTCCCAGCCTTTCTCTTGTGGCTTTTCAGTTTTGCTGGTGTCACTACTGGTTGCCTTGCTATGTCGATCGCCAAGCATGCTGCCGAGCTTGTCCATGACGGAATTAGCCAGTCCGGCTAGAGACTGAGTGGCAAAGTCAAAGGTAGGCTTGGGCCGAGGTTCTTCCTGGCGCGGTGGTACTTCCGCTTTTTCCAGAGAAAGCGTCTGTGCTTCTGTCTTTTCTTCTTTGGATTGCCAGGCTGGAGCTGGCTCAACTTCCTCTGGCCTAAATTCGGCTTGAGTAGGAGCAGGGAAGGACTCTTGGGCAGGCTTGGTCCAGGGATCCAGCGGCGGGGTCGAATTGAAGAAGCCGGGGGGCTTTTGTGCTGGTGCCTTAGCGGTGCTCTGGCTTTGGCTCTGGCTTGCGTCGAAATCGCTGATCCGCTGACGGGCAAGTTTTTCTTGAATGGGCATATCCCACTCGCTGTTTAGATCGGCGGGCAAACCGGTCGGCCCTGGTTGGGCCGGCTGCGGGCCTGGTGTGGGAGGAGCAGATTTAGAACCACCCTTGTCCCAATTAGCCCGGGCGCTCGGTGTACCGAGCGAATCCATAGGATAAAAGGCCTGCCAGGTGCCCGTTTCAATTTGCTCTGCTTCGACTGACCAGTTGGTTTTCTTAAAAGAGCCGCTCGTCGTAGTAGATTTGTTTGCTTCGGCTGGATCGACTGGAATGGTTTGTTTGGGTAACTCTGGTGGCCTGGCTGGCACCGGATTACTCCAGGGGCCGGCACCGCCGGGAGTATCAGGTCTTTCTGGTGTGGGAGGAGCAGGCTGGGACGGCCATCCACTTGCTGAGCCGGCTTCGGCCCAGGCACCAATGGGCGGCTGTTTTTGGGCGGACTGGTTGAAGGCGCTGTCCCAAGGGTTGGCAGCGGCTGGTTGATTTGGAGGTGGGTTCTGGCTGTTTCCCCAATCCGGCTGGGCCGATGGCTGGGGCCAGCTGGGCCCGGGTGGCTTTTCCGGCCAGCCGGCTGGACCGGTTGGTTTGACCGGAGCTTGCTCCGGTTCACCCCAGGCAGAGGCAGGAGGACGTCTGGGTGGTGGTTCGTGAGCGGCACTACCGAAGGGAGTTGGAGTTTCCGTTGGCATTGCTCCGGGTCCAGGTCCACCCTGACCTTTGGCTAGTGATTCCCAGCCCTTCGCTGATGTCGGCCAGGCGGGTGCCTGCTCTATTGGTTGAGCCGGCGGCGCGTTCGGCCAGCTATTTGGATCGGGCGCGCCTTTGTTCTCGCCCACACCCCAGGGATTGCTCCAGGGACTATTAGCGCTTTTGGGCGACTGAGAAAAGAAAGCTCCCAATCCGGTATCATGGCTGGTGGCAGCGTTATCATCTTCGGCTTGAAGAGTAGACTCGGCGGCTTGATTTGGGTTTACCTGAGGGATTCCTGGGGAGGTGACGCCCCACTGGGTTGTATCTATTGGCGAGGGCTTGCCCCAGGCACCAAGGACGCTGGGACCGCTGGGACCACCGCTATCCGGCTGCAGACTGCCGCCCGGCGCTTGCGGTCGTGGCGGCGGGGCGCTACCCTGAGGTGCGCCGTAGGGAGGAGCACCGTAAGCCGGTGCGCCATAAGGCGGATTGGCATTGTTACTGTTAGCTCCTGGTGCCGGCGGTGGTGCGCCAGGAAAGGCCGGGGAGCCGCCCCAGAGATCAACATCTTGAGACTTGGCGGCTTCTTCCTGCATGCCTTGCGGATCGTGGCTCTGGCGTTGTGATTCCGAACGCTTGCGCCTGATGGCATCTGCTAAGTTGAGCGGTTGTTCTTCTGAAAGAGCATTGTTGAGAGCTTGTCTGGGCCCAAATTTTTCACTGAGCGGTCGGGTGGTTGATTGCAGTTCCCGGCTCTCAATGGCGGGCATCTCCTGGTAACCTTTGGCGGCCATGGCGCGAAGTTTGCCGGTGTTAGCCCGCATTTCTTGCAGTTGCTCATCGCTAACTTTCTTGCCAGGAAATTCTTCATCCAGATCAACGGAAGGTTGACTGCGGTGCGGGAAGATGCTTTGCTGCTTTGGGGCGCTGCGAGGGGCGGCCTTGGCTGTGTTGGCATATTTCTCGGAGCCATTCTTTTTGGCGCCGAGATTTTGCAAGAAGCCGCGCACTGTGTCGAGCAGGTTCTGCTTCGGCTGAGGGAGCTGTTCCATTATTCTCCTCGCTAACGATTCGAGTTTAATCGGTAGTAAATCATCTTGGATAGGCAGTTCTTCAGCGGCCAGGATGACTTGCTGCACCTGGTGATGAAATTTTTGGCAGGATTCACAGGTTTCCAGATGCATCAAGAGAGCGCGATCGTCTTGCGGAGATATCTCCGTATCAAATCTTTGCTGAATCAGGAATCTAAACCGATTGCAGTTCATTCCACTCCCTGCCTCTACCCACGCCCGAGGCACTTGACGATTTGAACGCGAGCACGATACAGCCAGGCCATTATAGTTTCGGGGGTTTGATTGAGGACTGAGGCAATTTGATCGTAATCAAGGGACATTTGATGTCTCAAAATAAAAACCTTTTGCTGTTCAGGCGATAGCGAGCTCAAACACCGGCGTACTCTTTGAGTGCCCAAAATTACAGTCGTCTCCCAGTCCATTTGAGCCGAGCCGTCCACACTAGGATCTAACTGTGGCGGCGGTGGCGAGGCTTCGGAATATTGTGAATGGTGGTCTGCGCAGGCGCCAACGATAAACTGAGCCAGCCAATCCCAGATGGGCAAGCCCAATTGTTTGGGATTAATCTGTCTTAAAGAGGCAAAAGCATTTTGAAATGCTGTTATGCATAATTGTTCGGCTGTTTCGGGATGATCAGTCGCCAGAAGAGCGATGGCATAAAAGCGTTCTTGATGTATCCAGACAAACTCGTTGCGCTTCTCTGTGTCTCCCTTTTTAAGTTCAGCGAGAACCCCAGATGCGGATTGATTAAAGCTAGTTCGGGTCGGTAATATGGACATATCAGGATAGCTGTGAGGCAAGCACACGCTTGCACTAAGGTTTTCGTTGGGCGGACTTTAGAATCCACTCAGGCTAGGAGTCAAGCTCAACAAACTGCTTCAAGCAGTTTAACAACACTTCAGTCGCCAAATCAGAAGCCTTCAGGCAGAAAAACAGGAGCTGTGGGACCGCCACCCTCTCAGTTTACATGATTGACAGCGAAAGAATTTCAAACCGCTTATCTAAAGGCATCCTCCTTCCTGCCTTTGAAGTGGGGCTTCAAGCCGTTAACATAGATGTACCACGTTCCTGGCTTCACTATTAAGGAGGAGCCACTCTCAGAGAAAAATGGCTCAACAAACAAATTATCGGATCTTTGTAAAACCGACCCAAGCGGGCGCTTTCAACCTAGCTAAGGTATTGAACGCACCCAGACATGCAAGCCCAGTCGATGTGAAAGCGGCGTGCACAAGTTTCGAACTTGTCGGCGAAACTGAGGATATTCCAGAAGACATTGAGGCCTTTGCCTCTTTCGTAATGACGGATTTCTTTGCCCTGGCCCACAGAACGGGTCTGTACAACCGCCAGAGAGCGCTTTGGGACGCCGTTGGGCGGATTAACGAAATCCTTATGACGCGACCATTAAGGGGATTATTTATTAAAGTTAATCAGCCCTTTGTCGATTTACGCTTCGTCGACTTGCGTGGCAACACTCTTATTTTCGGCAGCATCATGGACAGAGAAACGAACCAGTCTGCCCCGGCCAATATCAGTCGCTTCGTCAATAAAGCTCTGGAACGGGCCGGGCGCATTCACAAACGCCAGGGCTATCTTTTTGGTGTATTTCTTGCCCTGCCTGAAGAGATACCTGAGGCTGTACAAGCGACGATCGATCGGATGACTCAAGCTGATGATCCGGTGGCTCGCTACGAATCGAAGTTGCCACCACCAATCTCGGCGCCGCTCAATCTTCTCAAAATTGAGGCGTTACCTGGTGAGAGCACGAGAGTAAAGTTGAGTTTGGCCCATCCCAACCTCAGGTGTGAGGAAGCTGGCAAGCTCGTGCAAGCGGGTTAGTTAGCCATTTCAAAGAGGAATATTGCCATGCTTGCGCGGCGCCCGGGTGAGACGCTTGTTTGTCTGGGCGAGGAGGGCGCTGAGCAAGGCATGTCTTGTTTCCGACGGTACGATCACATCGTCGATATAGCCTGACTGAGCAGCTACATACGGATTGGCAATGCCACTGCGGTATTGACTGGCAATTTCTTTGAGGCGTGATTGATTTTCTTTCAATTCTTTTTTATAGAGAAGGTTGACGGCACCCTCGACGCCCATGACGGCAATTTCGGCAGTCGGCCAGGCGAAATTGAAGTCACCACCGACGTTTTTCGATCCCATTACGTCAAAAGCGCCACCATAAGCTTTGCGAACGATCACAGTCAGTTTCGGCACGGTTGCCTCGCAGTAGGCGTACAAGAGCTTGGCACCGTGACGGATGATGCCACCATGTTCTTGTTGCTTACCAGGCAAATAGCCGGGCACATCGACAAAGGTGACCACCGGTATGTTGAAAGCATCGCAGAAACGCAGGAAGCGAGCCCCTTTTATCGAAGCATTGATGTCGAGAGTGCCGGCCAGGACCAGGGGCTGATTGGCGATCACTGCCACCACTTGCCCTTCCAGACGAGCAAACCCGCAAATCAAATTGGCGGCAAATGACGGGGCAATTTCAAAAAACTCGCCGCTGTCGAAAATTCTTTCAATTACCCCATGCATATCGTATGGTTTGACCGGATCGACAGGAATGAAATTGTCCAGCTCAGTTATGTTCTTTGGGACGCGAGCCAGATGAGCAGGCGTTGCCGGAGGCTTTTCAAGATTATTGCTGGGCAAGTAGGATAAGAGTTTTCTGACAAGTTTAAGCGCTTCTTCTTCGCTGGCAGCGGAAAGCTGAGCAACACCGCTTTTCTCATTATGGATATGAGCGCCGCCTAGTTCTTCGAAGGATATTTCTTCACCAGTGACGGTGCGGACTACGTCCGGACCAGTGATGAACATGTAGCTTTGCTGAGCGACCATAATTGTGAAATCGGTTACTGCTGGACTGTATACGGCACCACCGGCGCAGGCACCCATAATCACTGATATCTGCGGGATTACTCCTGAGCTATTGACGTTGCGATAAAAGATATCGGCATAGCCAGCCAGTGAATTGACTCCTTCTTGAATGCGGGCACCACCACTTTCGTTGAGACCGATCACGGGACAACCCGCCTGCAGGGCCAGGTCCATAATCTTGCAAACTTTCTTGGCAAATACCTCGCCTAGAGCGCCGCCGAGAAAGGTGCCATCGTGAGCAAAGAGGTAAATGGGGCGGCCGTCTATTTTCGCTTGACCAGTGATGACGCCGTCGCCATCGGCAAGGCGCTTCTGCATATCGAACTGGTGGCAGCGGTGCAGGGCAAAACGGTCGAGTTCGAAAAATGAGCCAGCATCAACGAGCTTCTCGATCCGTTCTCTTGCCAACAATTGCCCTTGATTCTGTCGTTTCTCTTTGACGGACTGATCTGCTTTTTTTGCCGCTTCTCTTTTGGATTTCAAAAGAGCAATCGGATCGGCCTCTTTGGGGTCCATCTTCTATTTAGTGCTCCGCTTCTGCCGTAAATCGCTTGCTTAGCGTGCGCACAATTAAAGCACACTACGATTCCGCCTTGTAGGGCACGCTTGTCGGGGCGGCTTTAGCCGCCCGTATTTCGAAGAGCCGGACGCTAAAGCGTCCCCTACAGGCAACCCCTTAAGAAGCACGTGGAATCTGCCTGTTATACAGAGGTCCTAGTCTTCTAGATAGCCAGCCAATCTACCTGACCAGTTCGGCTGTCTCAATTTGCGGAAGGCTTTGTGTTCTATCTGTCTGACTCGTTCGCGGGTAATGTTGAAAAGGCGGCCAACTTCTTCCAAAGTTCTTTGCCTACCGTCTTCAAGACCATAGCGCAAATGCATAATGTCTCGTTCCCGCGGAGTCAACTGGCTGAGCATGCGGTTGAGATCCTGGCGCATCAATTCTTCTTCCGTGGTCGAATCCGGTCTTGACGATTCGTTGTCTTCGATTAAATCGCCCAGATAGGTTTCTTCATCGCGATTCAAAGGCATTTCCATGGAAACTGGTTCGCGGTCGGCCTGGATGATTTCCTGGATCTTGTTCACCGGCATTTCCATGGCGCCGGAAAGTTCTGACTCGTTCGGCTTTCTACCCAGTTCTTGAGCGAGGCGAGCGCTAGTCTTCTTGAGCTTGTTAATGGATTCAACCATGTGCACAGGAACACGAATTGTTCTTGACTTGTCAGCCAAGCCGCGACTGATCGCTTGACGAATCCACCAGGTCGCGTAGGTGCTGAACTTGAATCCTTTTGTATGATCGAATTTCTCTGCCGCGCGAATCAAGCCCAAATTTCCTTCCTGAATCAGGTCTTGAAATGGTAGGCCGCGGTTGACATACTTTTTGGCTATTGAGATAACTAGGCGAAGATTCGCTTGAATCAGTTTTTTCTTCGCATCAAGGTCACCTTTGGCGATTCTTCTGGCCAGCTCAATCTCTTCATCGGGTTTGATCATTTTTACCCGACCGATCTCGCGCAGATACAGGCGCACAGAGTCTTCCGTAAAACCGTCGTTCGAGGATGGAGTAGCCTCCTCTTGCTCGTCGGCTTCCTCGGCGACTATCGGATCATCTTCCTGTTCATACAGGCCAACGTCAGACCAGTCATCAGCCAATTGTTCACCGACTTTTGCTGCCACAACCTGTACTCCCATTACTCCAATTTCGGCTTTTTCGCCTAATCGCTATCTACCCACTCCGGCTGCGTCTCTAGCAGTCAAGCGGGATGTTAAGTTTTGTAAAATAGACGAAGTTGAGCGATTAAGGACTGCAAAGGCGGTCTTGCAAAACGGTGCGCTAAATGTTTGCTTCGAAAAGCGCAGATTATCAAGATTGCAGATACCACTTATATGTGAGTGGGGCATTATACATTCGTCCGTCCATTTTCCACTGGGTCAGCAAAGATGATTGAAGGTAGTCTCAAAGACGCTAGTCTGCCTGGCCTGCTCCAATTTCTCGCCACAGAATCGAACAAACTTTACAAGGTGAAGTTGAGCACTGGCGGTCAGAATGGTGAGATTTACCTAAACAACGGCCACATAATTCGCGCCAGCTTCAACTTGCTGGATGGTGAAGATGCGCTGTGTGAGTTCCTCTCCTGGCGAGATGCGGCTTTTTCGATTGAGCGCCTGGCCCAGGAGTTCGAAGCAACCGTCGAGAAGAACATGAATCTGCGCCTGCAGGCGCCCACTAGTTTCGTGGCTCAATCGGCTTTCCTGATTGATAGTAATGTCGGACTGAACACGGCTTTAGTTCCATCCAAAAAATTCGGCTCAATTGAATGGCAAGACGCGATGCGCACTCAGCCTCTGGAGCGGGAGGATTTCGTCGTACTGGGCTGGCTAAAGGAAGGACGGACGCTGCGCCAGGCCGCTCGCGAGTTTGGCTTCGACATTGCCAAAGCAACCAACATTCTTTATAGGCTTTTGCTCACCCATTCAGTGGAGGTACTGCGTACTGGCACGGAAGCGGCCGAAGCAGCAGCTGGCGAAGGACATGCTTTCCATTTGGACGTGGGGCAGGCAGAAAGCCTAGCGCAAAGGAGCAAGATCGCTGGCCAATCGAAAGTTGATATGGACAGCGTGCGCACCTCAATGGACAAGTTGAAGAAATCTTCTCAAATGCGCCAGCCGGACAAAGGAAAGTCGGCAGGCTTTGCCAGGCCTGCTGCAGGCCAGGCATCCGGTTTCGGTCAGGCTGGTGGTGAAGTGGTTGCTTCCGGGGCGGCTTCGGCAATCACTCCGGTGGTCAGATCGTTTGCTGAACCGGCTGCTTATGCTTCTGAACAGAAAGAAGCGACTGCCACCGGGATAACGATGCCAAACGTTGTGGCAAGCGCTGATCATGTCAGTCCGGCTCCGGTGATCGATTGCGCACCGGATGTAATAGCACCAAATCAACCGGGCCTGGAGGAAGATCAGGGCTTTTCATCAAGGAGAACGGAAGCGCTTCCTCTGGTCACTATTGATATTGAACGCTTACTGCAAGCCACATTTACGGCCACGCAGTTTGGCAAAATGGCCCTAACCAATCAGGCGCTCGACCAACATTTGCGGCAAACGCTTCTAGATGTAGAAACTGGCAAGAGCTTGCAAGTAGTCCTGAGCACTTCGATCAGGACTCCCGCCTCGGTTTTGTCTACCTATCGTTTTTGCCTGGCCCGGGGCTATGTGATCTCTTCCGATCCAGTCATTCCATTGACCGCCGATCTACTCCTTGGCCGAATCGAGTTAGATCAATATCTTCTTCAGCGCCGCCGAATCAATGGTGACGAACTGAGAGACTTGATCGAAATTCAGAGACAGAAGGGGGTCAAATTGTCTGAGCTTCTCGTCAAACACGGCTACCTGACCTCAAGTGACCTGGCAAGGCTGACTTCCGAACAGAAACGCTTCGCCTTACAGTAGTAATTCGTTGCTAAATGTTGACTGGCTTGGCACCAAGGTGATGTGGAGCGGAATATGCTATATTCACCAGGTCGCATTTACGCCGGGTGTGGAAGCCATTGCTGTGGCTTAGCATTAAGGGCCCAACGAGGAGAATTAAGTGACACGCCAGTACAACCGAAGAGTCAAGAAAAAAAGAAAACTAGCAAAGAAAGACAGACAAAAGGCCAAGGTAAGAAAGGCAATTGCCAAGTCTAAAGAAAGCAAATAGTAAGCTGACTCTTTGCAATTAAACGGGTCATGGCAGTGGCAGGCGCGGAAAAAAAGAATTTGCGCATATTATCCGGGATGCGTCCGACAGGGCGTTTGCATCTCGGGCATTATTTTGGTGCTCTCTTAAACTGGATTGAATTCCAGAGTAGCCATGAGTCATTCTTTACAATCGTAGATTGGCATGCCTTAACAACCAAGTATCAAAATACAAAAGAGATCAAAAACAACATTTGGGAGATCGCGCTTGATTGGCTTTGTGTTGGGATTGACCCCGATGTGGCTACGATTTTTGTACAGTCTGCGGTGCCCGAGACGGCAGAGCTGCATCTCGTACTTTCCATGTTTACGCCTCAGAACTGGGTGGAACGAGAGCCTACACTTAAGGATATGGTAAAAATGTTGGCCGCCAACGAAGAGGAAGCGAAGGAGAAGGTAACCTACGGACTTCTCGGTTATCCGGTTTTGCAAACGGCCGACATTCTCGTAGTCCGCGGCGGCTTAGTCCCAGTTGGTCGGGATCAGGAATCACACCTCGAATTTGCTAGAGATGTTGCGCGGCGCTTTAATCATTTATGTAATGTCGACTATTTTCCCGAGCCAAAACCAAAATTTACCCCTACTCCCGTCTTGAGAGGTGTCGATGGGCAAAAGATGGGGAAGTCTTATAACAACGATATTAAGATTGCTGATACCGAAGAAGATACCATCAAAAAGGTCAAGCAAATGATCACGGATCGCACCAGGATCGCTAAGAGCGACCCTGGGCATACGGACCTTTGTGAGGTACCGTGGCCGATGTACCGGGTAATAAAACCCGAATTGACTCGTCAGGTGAAGCAAGAATGCGAATCCGCTGCGATCGGATGTGTCGCTTGCAAAAGCAGACTCGGGGAAGCCATCAATGATTTTCTTGCTCCCTTTCGAGAGAAACGAAGGGCGTTGGAAAAGGATCCCGACCGCGTACGTAAGATTATTGAGCACGGCAATATAAAAGCCAGGAAAGAAGCAAAGAAGACAATGGACGACGTCTACGAAATTATAGGACTACCGCGCTGGAACAATTGATTACGAAGCGTCAGTTGGAAATAAAAGGGCGCCCGCCGAATTTGCTTGAGCGCCTGCGTGATCTGTCTATTTTGCTCTACGCCGTCAGTCTTTCCCTGGGGATCACCTGGCAATGGGCGGTTCTGTTGGTTGGTATTGTCCTGTCCCTGCTCCTTATCCTCTGCCAGTCGAAACCGTTCGACCGACTAAAGAAGGAATCCGCAATCATATGGCGAGCGCCGCTCACCATCCCCATATTGATTTTCGTCCTGGCTGTCACACTGTCCGGCTGGGCAAACGGTGGGGTGCTGGAAGCCTGGCGATCGTTCACGTCTTTGCGCGGCATGCTCGTTTACTTCTGGGCCTACCAGGCCTTCTCCGCCAAACCAGAGCTAAAGGAGAAGGCGATTATCTGCGCCCTGTCGGTCGGTGCCGTTGCCGGGGTGTGGGCGACCATCCAACAAATCACCGGGTTTCATCCGCATGGATTCCGCTATCTGCAGGGTACCGGGTTTCTCGGTGGACCTATGGCCTTTGCCGGCCTTATGCAAATATTCAGCATGCTCGCTTTTGGTTTGTCGATCAACAAGTCCTTTGAAACTTTGAGACCACCTTTCTCAAAGAAGCGAGTTTTCATTTTTGTCGCCCTGGGCAATGCTCTTGGGATTTTATTTGCGGCCGAGCGCAGTGCCTGGTTAGGTGTGATCGTGGCGCTGTTGTGCTCGACCATGCTACTTTCCTTCCGGACAACCTTCCGTACGGTAATCATGCTTCTCACAGTGGCGGCTTTGTTGTGGTGTACGGTTCCTGTTGTCCAACAACGCCTGGCACCGCTGGTCAACTGGCAGAATGATGTTAGCTTGCGCGTTAGACTGCAGCTCTGGCGGGAGTCTTGCCAAATATTTGCTGACAAACCAGTATTTGGGGTGGGGATTAGAAACTTTCCACACCATGTCATTCCGGAAGCGCTCGGCATGGGGCATGCCGCCCTGGATCATGCCCACAGCAACTACCTGCATATTTTGGCAACGACGGGGACGGTTGGCTCTGCTGCCTACTTGTTCCTTTTTCTGAGCGTCCTTCTAACTGCATTCTCAAACTTCAAGCATTCCCTGGCCTGCGATCGCGAGAACCAGACCGGCAGATGGTCAGCCCAAACCGGAATCGAGTTCGGCATACTGGCTGGAGTGATATCGCTTCTGGTGTCTGGCATTTTCGAATACAACTTCGGAACAGCCCAGATCCGCCTGGCCCAGTGGTTCCTATTCGGAATGTTTTCTAACGCCACTTTTAGGAACAATGCGGGAAAATTGAATTAGTTCAGGTAAACAGGACGATGAGCTGTCGGTAATTTGAGAATCTAGCTAAGTGAGAGCGATAGTCGTGCAAAAAGCCATTGCTAAAACCCCTGTGGAAGATGTTGCTGACCAGTTGCACAGCTATCCGGAGTTTTACTTTTTAAGGCATGGCCTGACAGATGCAAACCTCAGGGGCTTAACCTGCGGTGGTGGTTGGGATGTGGATCTGAGCCCGGCCGGATTTTCTCAGGCTTTCAGCGTCGCCCAGGGTCCTTTGAAAAAATGCTTTGCAGTGAAGACCATTTGTTCGAGTCCGATGAAAAGGGCAAAGCAGACGACCCATGTGGTTAAGGCGATTTTGCAAGTACCGGTGGTCGTGGTTGAGGATTTCAGGGAAATTATGGTGGGCGAATGGGAGCGTCGTCCCTATCACGAATTGCCTGATCCGATGGTGGTGAAATTGTATGATCCCCCTGGTGGCGAGTCGCTGGCCGCCTTCGATCAAAGGGTTTTCGCGGCCCTCAAGCAGGCTTTGACCAACCCGAGTCCGATCCTGATCGTCGCCCACGGTGGCGTCTGGGTGGCCCTTACCCGCACGCTTAAGCTGTCGGACAAAATGATCGACAATTGTGTTCTTCAGAAAGTCTGGCACAGTAAAGAGAGCGGCAAGTGGCATTCTGAAGAGATAACTTGATGTTTGTGCCTCAACTGGCACTATGAGTCTGGATCGGTTTGCGGAAGATGCCCCATTGAGCAAAGAGCGCGACGACCTTGATGTCTACCGGCTCGAATAGTGGTACGTCTTTGAAATAGATCAGGTAATCATGCGGGCTGGTACGTTTCTGATTGAGACCCAATCCCTCAAGGATCTGGCATAGCCAGTCCATGTGCGGAACTGGCGAGGTCGCCATTAGTAAGCCACCCGGCTTGAGAAGATCGAAGCATTCTTGAAAGCAGGGCACGTGCTCAAGCACTTCGAAGGCGAATATGGCGTCAAAAGACTCTGCTTTCAGACCAAGCGTTTTCCACTCACGGACGTCTCCAACAACATCAGCGCCGGGCATCAAATCAAGACCAACATAATTCGGCCAGCCGTGCGCACGCAGATACTCGCCGAGCCAGTTGTTTCCCGAGCCAATCTCTAGAATGCGCGCATCTTTGGCAAGGTTGGCAAGAAAGTAGCGGAGCTTTAAGTTGCGACCGATGCTGCTTAGAACTGGCATCAGGTAAGCCCCCAGGCAATCGTATTTGTTCTATAAGGCTGGCTGGCTAAAGACTTATTCAATGGCACCGCCTGAGAGATTGAACCGTCGATGATCGCTTAGTAAGTCACCGGATAATCTAGCACAACGAGCTGTATGACACTCAAGCTCGGCATCACCAATTTGGGCGCCATTGCTTAGAGGCTTCTTAGCTATTCGACAGGGTGCACTGCCGGTCCTTACCCAAGATTTTCATACTTCGATGGAAAAGTAACCATAGGCAGAGGTAGAGGACACAAGCCATGAAAACGGATTTCCAGCCAGTCATCGATCATTCTATGATTCAAGATAGCCCCGACCAATTGGTCGAGCGGGTGATTGCATCGAACATAGTTGCTGGTGATGATGCTACTGACCGCGGCGATGTCGTCCAGGCCGAATACTTTTATCGGAATGCCATAGACCTGGCTGAGTTGAAATATGGTGGCAAAGGCGCTCCCTTGGCTTACTTGCTTACAATTCTGGCTGATTTCTATGAATCGCAACAGCGCCTGAATGATGTCACTGAAGTACAGCGTCGTATTCGCGAAGTAATGTCTGATTACGTCAGAGTTGAACTCGGCTAATTAGCATGACCTATGTTAGCAATCGAGGCACGGCGAAGAGCCGTGCTTTTCGTTGGTTGCCGATCTGGCCGTCCCGCCGTCAGACTTTTATTTTGATCCAGGCTTTTGATTGATAGCGGGCTGCCACCAATAGACCCATACAGTAGACGGAGATTGCCATGGCTGCCCAGGCGCCCTGCGGCCCTAAGCCAAAATAGAGGGCGAGAAACCAAGCCAGGGGTAGACGCACAGTCCACTGCGTTATCAAAGTTATCCACATCGGTGTTTGAGTGTCGCCGGCTCCCTGCAGCGCACCCCCGAGAATCATCCCTAAAGCCAGCATTGGTTCGCACAAAGCATTGGTGCGCAAGTAGGAAGTAACATACCCTATTGTGTCAGGATCTTGGCTCATCGTGGCGGCCAGTGCTCCGGCCATGAGGAACATGCCCACGGCGAGAACGAGCATGAGACCAATGCCTATCCAGGTAATCTGCCAGCCGGCCTTGAATGCTCGTTCATACTGCTTGGCCCCTAGATTCTGCCCGACTATAGAAGAAATCGCCAGACTTAAAGCTAAGAGAGGCATGAACAGCAGAGCCTCAACACGCATGCCTATTGTCAAAGAGGCAATAGCGGCAGTGGGATTGGCACAGAGTTTCAGAATAAAGATAACCATGAACAGGCTGAAGGCCCAGCCAAGCCTTTGAAAGGCTGAGGGCATACCAATTTTGAAGACGCGCATAATCGTATCCCGATGGTAGGGCAAAAGCTGATCGAGGCTGTCCTTCAAGTTGGAGAACTTGAGGCAGAAAAGACCGATGATGGCGCCAACGCAATCAGCAGCCAGTCCCGACCAGGCGATTCCTTTGACGCCAAGATTGGGCACGGGCCAATTGCCGTAGATCGTCAGGAAATCGCCGGCGATGTTGACCACGGTCATGCTGCCTATGATCAAAAGGGGTGTCTTGGCATTACCAGCCGCTCGAAAGGAGGCCGTGATGATGCTAATCAGGCTGAATGGTATGAGGATGAAAGTGTAAATGCTCAGGTAGGATGTGGCTAAGGACAGGACTTCCGGTGAAGGAGTAAACAGGCTGAGCAAGGTTTGAGAGATGGCAAAACAAGTGAGCGTGAGAGCAACCCCCATGCCTAGTGCCAGAACAATCGATTGAGATATACCTCTTATGGCCAGGGCGTGATCCTTAGCGCCGAAAGCGCGAGAAACAACTGCGGTGGTGCCGACTGCAGCCGACATCAAAAAAATCAAGAACATAAAGACGATATGTTCAGCCACACCTACGGAAGCCTGTGATGCCGAGCCAAGCTTCATGGCAACTTTCACATCGACCAGACCAACAAGAGAATTGCTAACCGTGGTGAGCAACAACGGCCAAGACATTATCCAGATAGACCGCCAAATGCTGCCTTCAACAAGCGGCGCTTCCGAATTGGTTTTTTCCTCGATACTGGGGTTGGCCGCTGTTTCCGACATGAAAACAGCTTACCAGCTCATCCTCGTTTCTCCGAAAAATTCTTATGAAAAGGCAAGAGTTTAACGATGTTGAGAGAATTGCCCTCTGACTTTGATTATCGACTTGGGCTGACTAGATCAAAAAAGGGTTACGTCTGGCACCATAAATTATTCTGGCTTTAGGGCTTGAGCCATCGCTAGGAAAAAATCCCGGGTGGGTATGCTGATAGCCGCGGGGCAAGGGCACCATCTTTCTATTGCTAGCGTCTGGGCAAACACTGTAAATGCCAATGCTCTTCAGATCTTTCAAATTGGCATGCCAGAGCAGAAGCAATTTGCCGTCGCTAGACCACTCGGGCACACCGTCGTGGCTTTCCATGCTGTCTGGTAGGTTGGCGGTCAGATCTACTTCTTTGCCTGTGCGCACATCAATCACCAGAGAATGCCACGTCCCGTTTGCTGTCATCCGCATGAAAGCAACCTTTTCCGTATCGGGAGATAACCAGGGATCATAATCGCCCTGGTCAAATTGCTTATTCTTCGGCTGTGCGGAAAAAGATGGATTGGTAAGTTGACGGGCTCCTGTCCCGTCATTGTTCATGATCCACACTGCCTGGGG
>PSRH01000292.1 GCA_003175915.1 Candidatus Melainabacteria bacterium
TACCTTTCGATGCGAAAAAGGCGCCATCGCCAGACCTTTGCTTCCTTAAGTTTGTCGAAACAGCCAATAACGCCACCACGCTTGATCAGGTTCTACCGTATCTTCCCTATGCACAGCAGCGCGTTATAAAAGAGGAACAACAAAGATGGTCCCCCCAGAGCGCGGCGGAGACCAGGGCTCAACATTTGAAGCTAAATCCTTCAATCACGGCCGATGCCCTCGAGTTTTTCTCAGAAGCGCCTTACGTCAGGGAACTAAATTCCTTGAAAGACATTAGTGGAAAAATTATGCGAGTACGTAGCATCAAGTATACCGGCCCTAACACAGCGGTGCTTGACGTTGCCACTAGAAACAATTGCCGAATGAATGGGGAAGATTATCCCTATAGCACTGCTGATGTAGAATTGCTTGGCCAGGGCAATTTTTGGATGTTTGATAAATACAGAGACAGCTCCATGCACTACAAGGCTCCGCAATAGCAACGAAGCAACTTTCCAAATCACGACATTGAGACGCAACAGCCCACTATTCCTTCTATCGTTCATTGCTATATCCTGCTGTCTTAGCGGATGTCTTATGTACGAGCTTCAAAAGACCCTGAAGGATCAGGCGAAAAACTCAGCCAAACAGTACACCGCTTCCGCGCCAACCTGGGCCCAGCCCGAGTATGTCCGTCTGTGCAATCAGGCAAAGGAAGATTTGGAGAAAGGCAGGCTAACCGAAGCTTATCAGGAGAGTTCGAATTCCATCGCCCTGGCTCCCGATCGCGTGGAATCTCGTATCAACTTAGCTTGTGCTCTCAGTAGATTGGGTAAACCCCAGGAAGCCATCGAAAATCTCAAAATCGTGATGAAGATGGATCCGCACTGCGCTCTAGCCTGGTGGGATCTTGGCAGCATGTATCAAGCTACTGGAAACACGAAGGAAGCTCTCAAGACCTTTCACGACGGACTGACTCGCTTCCCGGACGACGAAAATGCCAGCCGCGTTCAAGACATAGTAAACCTGCTGGAAAAGGAGCAAAGGGAGGAATCTCAGGATGGTACTAGGTCTGGTGCCAAAACTGTGAAACCTTCCGCAAATGATTACCTTGGCGATGTCATGACTGAGTCTAGCTTCAGGTGGGAAGAAGACCGCATGCCGGTCAAGGTATATGTAGATTCTGGTGAGGGCGTCCCCGGCGTTGACCCTTTCAGCGAAAGTACGGCTAAATCAGCCTTTGCTGAGTGGGAAAAGGCGTCGAAAGGCAAAGTCAGATTTTTATACGTGGAGAAGGAAAACGAGGCCGATATCAAGTTCCGCTGGACAGCGCAGGTGCAAGATTTGTCACAGGCTGCCGAAGGTGGCGAGACCAGAGTTATTCCCGGTTTTGGTGGCACGAGGACTGCCAAGATTCTAGTTCTTACCAAGAAACAAGATGGCAGCAAAGTGCCGGGCCCGCTGTTGAGGGTAGTTTGCCTCCACGAAATTGGGCATGCTCTGGGAATGATGGGACATAGTAAAAACGCCGACGATATCATGTTTGCGAGTACTCCGCTTGCTTACGAGCGAAGTGAACTAAGCAAAAGAGACTCCAATACACTTTGTCGCCTCTACAGCGACGAGTTCAAGCCAAAGGGTCTGTTTAACTGGATTTCCCTATTTGGAAAGAAGAACGGTTCGTGAACTTAGTTTCGTAAAAACAGACGAAAGCGGACGACGACCTCGTAGTTGGCGTTCATATTTTATGGAAGCTGAGTATAGACTGTTTGATTGCCTCTGTCGATTCGCCAGCGGGTGCCAATCCAACGAACATTATAGCTTGTCCGTAGATGATGGTTACATAGCAAATTCCTTCAGCCGGCGCGTATTTGTAGCCGGTTAGGCTGGTAGAGGCAACATTTGCTTTCAGTCCAATTCTGGCTTTCCAGGTGCCTCTGGCGAAACGCAGTCCATGGATCAAGCCAAATTCCGGTGGTGAGTGGGAGACGTCTTTTTCGGCCATATCTGGATCACGACCAATGAAGCTTTCATAAAGCTTGGTCAGGGTTTCCTCGGAGTTTTTACCGGGGGCGTCTTGGATGAACATTTTCAAAAAAGGCTGCAGCACATATAGTTGCGTTTGGACAAGTTGAGTCTGTCCTGGCGCAATGGGACCCATGAATGTCTCTACAGGTGGCCGTCGACTGTCAAACCAGAGATACTGCTTGCGCTCGCTCGCATCTGGATTATAAACCCACGTGATCCACTGGCCGTATCCATTGAATGGTGAGTTTGTGCCCCCGGCCGAGTTCTGAGAATTGTCCATAAAGCTGTAGTTTTTCGGAGGCCTGATTCTGTATCCACTCAAAGGGATTTCCGGATCCAAGAATGCATTGGCAGAACTATCTAACTTCCATGCAACTAACGGCACCTCTTGCTTTGGCTGCTGGCATCCAGCTATGAACACGCACCCAAGTGCGATGAGAAGGCTAACTTTTGCTTTGTAACCCGTTGCCATTATTTTGAGACCTTTCCTATCCCGTGATCAGATCCAATATTGTTCCACACAAAACCTTCTGCCGGCCGGCTGCTTGAGTGCCAAGTGGCGTCGGTCGCCACTCCAATTGCTGATTAATGTTTAAGGAACTTCAACCTTTCGGGAAGCAGCACTAGAATTGACATAACTAGTTTCATTGAACCAACATGCACTGAAAAGTTTGGGCAGATACTTGGTTTGCCCAGCACAGAACAACTATGTCATTTTCTGGGGGATGGAGTTTTTAGGAACTCCGGTAATAGAGTTCGCCATGTCATCTTTTAAGGTACGTTACTACGAGCAAGGTTCGGCGGAACCACATAATACGCGGGCATTCATCGAAGGATTGAAAATACGCTTAGGAAAGGGTCAATCACAAAGGACTATGAACCCTGGTGAGCTGGTTCTCGATGTGGATGGCCCGATGAGAAAGGTGGTCAGGATAACCGATAAAAGCAGCGGTCTTGTACTTGTTTGCGAAAATCCAAAACTCCTGGACGCAATAGTCAAAATAATTCCTAGAAAGGAAATGTCTGCCCAGTGGGACGAAGCGAAAAAGATTATGGCAGCTACTTCAGCGCGCATATTCTTTCAGCGTATGTCCGTGGTGACAGCAATTGCATTGTTGTCGGTATCAGCCATTAAGTCAGTGGACATAGTCACAGCAATCGCAGCCAACCATATAAATCCCCAGTGGGAGTCTTACATGGCTGAACAATATCTGAAGGACAAGAGTGAGCATTTCGACAGAACTTCGAAGGATGCTAAACGTGTAAACAAAATCGGACAGCGTTTGGTAGCGAAGTTAGGTAAGACCCCTTATCATTTCAACTTCGTCATCAGCCCAAGACAGGACGTGAATGCCTATGCTGTTCCAGGTGGCGCCGTGGTCATTTTCAAGGGTCTGCTGAAACAGGTGAAAAACGACGACGAGCTTGCGGGAGTGATCGGCCACGAAATAGCCCACGTCGTGCATCGGGATTCCCTTAAGCAAATTGTCCACAACGCAGGTATTGGCATTGGACTCGAGATAATCACCGCAGGAAGGGCGCAGCAGTTTCAAGTATTGCTCGGTAGTGCGAAAAACATGGACCAATTGAAATATAGTCGAGATGAAGAAACCGCTGCGGATCTCACTGGAGTTGAACTGGCCATGCAAGCAGGCTATAGTCCCGATGCGGTGACGGCATTGTTTGATCGGGTATTTTCTCCCAAAGACAGCAAATTGCTCGCTTTTGCCTCGGACCATCCGATGACCGAGGAACGGATTGCTGCAATTCGAAAAAAGATCTCAGAGATGAAGCATAGCAAAGCAAAAATCAGTCGCTCTAATGTGGGACACACAATCTAGTAAAAGCAAGTCCAAGTGCACCAAGTGCACGCTTTGCTGGGAGGATAAAACAAAAGCATGAATATCAACGTGACTAGCGCCAATGAATTCGAGGGATATCGCATAATTAAACACTTGGGCATTGTCCAGGGCCTTATTGTCCGTTCACCAACGATTGTACAGGGGCTACTCGGCGGCCTGAAATCGATTATTGGTGGCAATGTCGGTGCCTACACGGACATGTGTCAGCAAGCCCGCAGGCAAGCATACGAGCAAATACTACAGCATGCTTATGAGGTAGGTGCCAACGGCATAATTGGCTTTCGCTACGACGCCTCTGAGCTGGGCGGTCAAATGAGTGCCACTGAGGTCTTTTGTTATGGAACCGCGGTGGAAATTGAGCCCGATGAAGAGAATGGGCCATTTCGCTACAGATAATGGTGCGACTGAACAAGCTGATTTTCCCAAGTCATTACTTGCGCTTTACAAGAAAGCAATACCGCGATTGCCGCTATTGTTATACTGAAATTGGTTTCCGAATCTTGATATCAAATCTAGTCATAATTCCTGCATTCCGCTTTTCCCGAAGGAGAGAATATGCGGTGGCTACTCGCCCTTTTGATTTTCATTGCCACCGCCGCCGAGGAATGCTTTGCTGCCGCAGCCAATGAAGTTAGCATCAGTCTTGTTGGTTCTATCGACAATCACAAGCGTGTCAATTTTGTGCTCCATAGCGACGGTGCGACTCTGGCTGGTTACGCTAAAACTCTCGAATACGATATAAACAAACCACATTGGGTGATCCACCCGGTGAAAGGAACAATCGATGCGCAGGGGAAAATAACATTGACGCAGTATTTGCGTAAAAGACGAGAGGGAACCTACAAAGGTAAATTGATATCTAGAAACGTATTTATAGGAACCTTTCAGGAAGTAGCAAGCAAAGATCCTCCTCTTCCTTGTCTTTTGCGTTCTGTGGCCGATGCCGGTGCGCTGGGCGTTGGTAAAAACGGAATCATCGTGACGGAGCATCGGTATTTAATTATGCGTGGTAATGCCGACGAGATGCGTAACAAAGAAGAAGTGAACCTTCCGATTGTCAGCGGGTTAGTCGATCGCAAAATTGTCAGCAAAATCCAAAGAGCATTTCGTGTAAGCAATAGAAATGGAGCGACGTTTTCGGAGCTTTTATGCGGTCCTGATACGATGTCAGTTTCGTACGATGTTGATTACAACAAGAACTATCTGCTGGATTTAGACATAACTTTCGATGGTGTGTCGGCTTATGATTGGAGATCAACGCATCATTCGCTGATTGATTTAAGAACAGGCAAACGCCTCTTAGCAAAAGATGTCTTCTTGCCATCGGCGCTTGGTAAAGTCCAAAAATTGGCAAGCATAGAAATGCGACGAGAAGCAAAAAAGGCAGTAAAGGATTATTCTGATCTTTCTGGAATCGAAGCTAGTGAGCGGCAGTCTGGGCTCAATTATTTGCGTGATGAAATCGCACAGCACTCATTCTCTCGAAAAGACTTGAACTATTTCGCGGTTGGCGATGAGGGCATTACTTTCATCTATGAATGGGATTTTCCGCACGTAAGCCGATGCTTTGAACCGAGCGGACTATTTTTTGTCCCATACACAGCACTTAGACCCTATATTCAAAAAGATGGGCCGCTAGCAGCGGTAATCGCGCCGAGTAAGACTAAATAGGCGAGAAGACTTGCGGTAATTCAGCATCGG
>PSRH01000206.1 GCA_003175915.1 Candidatus Melainabacteria bacterium
GCCTGACGTTAAGCATGAAAACCCCAACTATCTCTCTGAAAAATCGCGCGTAAACTTGTTCCGCAAAAATAAAGCAAAGCCGTTCATAGGCAAACAGATGCACAAGAAAAGGAAGCCCAGCGCCGTATAGATTTCCACCGGCTTGTAGACAACCGAGTTGATTTGCTGGGCTACTCGAAAGATTTCATTGACAGAAATGAGACTGGCAAAGAGGGTAGTTTGCAACATGTTTACCTGAATCATCAAGAGCGCAGGAATCGTCTGCCTGAGCACAATAGGCAATTGAATGAAAAGCAAGGTCTGGAACTGTGATAGCCCACAAACTTTAGCAGCCACTATGTACTGGGCTGGGAAATCTCTCAAGACGATGCGCACCACCTCGGAAACAGCAAAGATATTGATTATCGAAAGCGTGGCGACAGCCGTAATAAATGGGTCGACAACGATTCCGAGCAGCGACTGAAGCGGATAGTGCAGCCAAAAGAGAAAGACAAGTACGGGCATTCCCGAAAGCACAAAGGCAATTAGCCGGGCTGGCAAACCAATGGTAAGCCGCCACTTGGCCGCCAGACTACCTAAGATCGAACCAAGGATAAGCCCGACCGTCCAGATCACGAAACACATTTCGAAAGTGACCATAAGCCCATCTGACAGGGCTTGCTGATACTTGACGAGAATATCTATGACAGTCATGTTGGTAAGACCTGGTTCCGACCGCCGCTAAAGAAGAGAGCATAGCAACGAATGAAAGCTGGGGGAAGTCTTGACGAAATTTGGTAACGCCCAGCGCATTCAGTCCAGCCAGATGGATCGTCGCCAGTGATATCACCGGTGGTGCTGGCCTGTAGGGGCTTCGGCCGACCGTATTTCGAAAAGGCGGGACGCTAAAGCGTCCCCTGAGAGGGTTCCATGATACTCAAAACGCTTCCCAGGCGACACGCTCGTCGAACAAAAGATCATCGGCTTGAGGCGACCCGCATTTAAGACAGGTGTTGGCCCAGTACTTGGCATTGAGAGCATTCGACCATTTCAGTTGCAGGGAATCCGGTGCCGGTTGAGGCGGTGGCTGTAGCTGCCAGGGATGATGCCCATCCCAGGTATACACATACATCTCATCGCTGCATTTCCAGCAGCGGGTAAGGCTGCGTTTATAGACACTGGCGTGGGCCGCTGCCCCCGGGGCGACAACCTCTCCTTGACCGGATTGGTTGCTCGTTGCCTGCCCTATTGGCTTCGCTCCGCCTGGTAAGACAGGCTGAGCCACCTCCGTTACAAGAGGCGCCGGGTTCGGCCGGTTCTGCTCGACAACCTCCTCGCGCGGCATGGCCTGCTCGAAGTCGCTGAACTTGATATTGCTCTCTCTTTCTTCACGACTGAGCAGAAAACTATAGGTGAAAACACCGGTAATCAAGCCAAAGCACAGGGCTTGAATGGTGGTGAAAAACATAAAAGAAACCAATGTACCGATTGCCGCGCACAGGAAGATGAGTACCAGTTGATGTGCTTTTAACTCGTTCACAAGGCTGTTTACTTAAGAACATCCAGCCACAAAACGCCGACACCGGTAGGTTTCCTAAGCCCCTAGTGTACACCTAATTGGCAAAATAGATAATCGAAAGCAAGAAGCTCAGCTCTGGCTCTTTACGGGCAATTTGAAGCTGAGTGTTTCTTCCGGCAGCGCTAGAAATTCGAAGCGCTTGTCGGCCGCGGCTCTCAGCCGCCCCCAGGGCACGCCCATTTCGTGATCGAAAACAACCAGCCAGCCTTCCTCGTGGGCCGTCTCCAGCAAGACACTTTTGATCTGGCAGCTAGCCAACGGAAAGTGGTCATAGCCCATTACCCAGGGCGGTGGCAGATGAAATCTTGTGGGAACGATGTCGGCAAAATAAACGCCTCGCTCTCCCCCAGAACTAAAGGTGACTACCTGATGGTGGCCAGTGTGACCGCCAGAAACCTTAACTGCTACACCCGGCACTACCTGGGAATCACCCTCAATCAGAGTGAGACAACCGGCTTTGGCCAAAGGCTCAAAGTCATCGAGACGATAACTGCCTTTGGCTCTAGGATTGGCATTATGGGCTAAATCCCATTCGCCCTTCTGGATATAATATTTTGCCTTCGGATAGGTGGGAACCAGGCTACCGTTTTCCAGACGCACCGCCCCACCGCAATGATCGAAATGCAAATGGGAGATGATCACAAAATCGATATCTTCGTTGCTTAAACCCAGTGAACGCAAGGGCGCCTCGCCATCGATAAGAGGCTTAAGGGCATATCGTTCTTTTTCCTTCTCCGACCACCTGATTCCCATGCCCGTTTCCACCAGAACCCGCCCATGAGGAGTTTCGATCAAAAGCAGATTGCAGGCAAGGGGAACGCGGTTCAGCTCATCAGCAGGTGAGACTTTCTCCCATAAGGTCTTGGGCACCACACCAAACATGGCACCGCCATCTAGCTTGAAGGTGCACTCGCGCACGATATAAAGATTGAACTGCCCGAATTTCATTCAAACTCCAGGTCAAAATCGTCTCGCCCGATCGCCTTTACTGGTACTTTAACAAAATCGCCTTAGCTTGATGGCCAAACCCGGCGAAACTAATGATTGGACAAAACCAGACTGGTGTTTGGTTGGCTGCCCCCGATAGCAAGGCCAGCATGATCGGCACCCTGAACTGCAAATGAAGTCACTTGCTGAGAATCGCCAGCACTAATTGGACTGTAGAAGATCTGTCCGGCACTGCCAATTTGAATGGGGGCGTGCTGCCGCACCTGGTTAACATCGTTAATATGACCAGCTTGAGGCGCCTCGGGACGGTTGGTGAAAGGATTTATTGGAAAATTGCCGGCTCTTTTGCCCTCTTGATCGCAACTACCACCTGGGAAATAGCTCAAATAAGCAGGATCGTCGTTACTCGGCGGAAAAGTGCCGCCGCTGTCCTTAGAATAAGCCTTGGCAGCAACCTCGGCCACGTGCATATTGCGGCGCACTATCGACTCCCGTTCGATATCCTTGGAAAGCTTATAGCTTCGCCAACCAACAAAGGCAAGAATAGCGACGATCAAGGTAATGATGAAAAGCTCGAGTATGGTAAAGCCTTGCTTCCGATTAGCGAGCTTGCTTAGAGCCATATCTTTGTCCTTTGCTTGAGCTTTTATCAGGGAGCAAATGGTCGTTCTTGCTCTTACGCCTATCGACCATTGGTGATTCTCCCACGCCAGGAAGGAAGCAGCTAGTTTAGATAACTCGTTCTAGTAAGATTGGCAAGGCGTTAATCGCCTCGCCTGCGATCTTGGCTTACGCCATAAAGCTGAGCTTGCTTGGTGGGCCGCTCAAACCGTCACTGCTTCCTTCTCCGGCGTGGCGCGATGACGATCGTGCACAACCTTTCTGGGACGACGCAGATGATCCATAAAGCGCTTGTGGGCCAGGCTGTCAATCGAGAATTGTGGTGTCTTGTCCGGTACCGACAAAATGAACTCGCCCGCTTTCTTCAAGGCTGGCTTTTGATCGTATTTTCCTACCATGTAAAGGTAGCCGCCGCGCGTCGCATAAACGTAATGGATCATCTTACCTGCCTTTCAACCGATGGATTTTTGCAAAGACCAGTGCGCAGACCCTCTGGTCGCGGCACCTTGAATACTGTACACGAGTCCATGATAACTTCGCTCAAAATATAAGTAGAAATGAAGAAAAGCAAAGCGGAAGCGTTGCGAGGAGC
Organism: Candidatus Melainabacteria bacterium; assembly: GCA_003175915.1. GTDB lineage: Bacteria > Cyanobacteriota > Vampirovibrionia > Obscuribacterales > Obscuribacteraceae > PSRH01. Next base: position 3,720 of record PSRH01000206.1, read on the forward strand.
AATGCGGAGTAGCCCCTAAGGCATTCGCTTATGTCAGGCTAATCATCCTGGCTAAGAGCGATTCCGCTGGCGCCGGTGAGCCTTTTGCGTTCTCTGGGCGAGGGGACGATTAGTGACAAGCGGGGCCAGATCGTCGCCTGCCATGATCGTCACCGCACTATCAAGGTCTCCTAGCGAGGCAGTCTCTACTTCGCCCAAACCAGCAAGATCACTTTGCACCATGCTGGCGTCCTCCGTATTGCCTCGCTGGGCGATTACGCGGGTGGTTTTTAGCGGTCTCAATTCGTTCTGGCCACTCTTTATGGAAACGGATGTATAGCCCCTGGCTCTCAGCCAGCGATCAAGCCTCAATCCCATATCCGAGCTAGAGCTCAAATTGACGATGGATATATGGACATTGTCCCGGCTGGAATCGATGAAACTCGATCCGAGCAAACGTGACACCATCCGCCGGGCATCATTGCGGTCCACCAGCCAGTCGCCAGTGCCAGAAAAGCTGCCCGGCATCATGGCTAAGTATTGGTTTCGCTTCGGCACCGCCCTGACAAAACTGGCAATCTGCAGTAATTGACCCACGTCCATGTCTGTGTACGTATAGCGGCGGGCAATTTCAAGCAATTTGGGCACATGCGCCCATGCCTCAGGATGCATGGCTTTGCCCAATACGGCACGAATGAAGATTTGCTGACGCCGCACTCGGCCAATATCACCCAAGCCATCGTGGCGGAAGCGAACAAAACCCATGGCCTGGTTGCCCGTCAGCGTGTGGGGGCCAGGTTCAAGATCAATTTTCAATTTCGCCGTCCAGTCCATGTAGTGCATCGGCTTCGGCACCTCGACGGTGATTCCACCCAGCTCATCGACCAGTTCCACTAAGCCGTGCACATTAAGCACGACGAAATGATCTATGGGCAATCCCAAAAGTTCACTAACCGTGCTGACAGCCAGATGCGGTCCACCCAGGGCATTGGCCGCGTTGATCTTTTGATTGCCGTAGCCCGGTATAGATACTATCGTATCCCGAGGGATTTGCAAAACACCAAGGCTGTCTCGATAGGGATCAAGCCGCATCACCATAATCGAATCGGAGCGCCCGGTGAAAGCGTCTTTGTCCGCTTTCTTTCTACGTCCTTCTGAATAAACGACATCGGTGCCCAGAAAGAGCACGGTAATCGGTTGAATAATAATGCCAAAGCGAAGCACTGGCGGCAGCAGGCTGGGGCGAAAGATAATCGTGAAAATATAGCCGACCAGGACGCCCAATATGCCGGCCGTTAGATAGACGCGATTCCAACTTGTCGATCGCAAGCTAAAAGATCTCCTGAGTCTGGGATATTATACGAGCTTGAAGAAACGGGAAATGTTCACGACTCATTGATAAATCTTCTAGGATGGACGGGTTGGATAAGCACTATAAGCAAAAGCTGCTCGTCATAAACTTCGGCGGCATCGGCGATGAAATACTCTTTTTGCCGACCTTGAAGACATTGAAAGAGGAGTGCCCGCACTGGCATCTTACCCTACTTCTTGAGCCGAGAGCCAGTTCTGTCAGCCAGTTGACGGATCTGGTGGATGAAATTATCACCTTTGACATAAAAAAGCGTCCGCTTTTGGTCTTTGACCTCCTCGCGCTTCTGGGCTTGCTCAGAGACGGAAATTATCAAACTGTAATTTCATCCGGTAGCTCTCCGGCAGTGGCCATCCTGCTTTTCCTCTCCGGTATAGGGAAGCGGATTGGCTACGATTCTGGTGCGCTCAGTCGCCTGCTTCTCACCGCTTCTGTCAGGTTGAACAAGAATCAGTATGCGGCCGATATGTACCATGATCTGATCCAGGGCCTGGGTTTGAC
>PSRH01000041.1 GCA_003175915.1 Candidatus Melainabacteria bacterium
TTGAAATAATGACAGGAGAGCGATATGGCTGTAGTAACTAAAGAAAAGTCGACAAGCGAAAAATCTTCCATGGAAAATAAGACCGATAAAGCGTCGAAAAACAATCACGCTGTCGATGCCGCCAGTGAAGAGAAAGGCAAGGCCAATTCCGAGAGGACAAAGGCCCTCGGTTTAGCTCTCGATTCCATCAAAAAGCAATATGGTGACGGCTCGATCATGCGCCTTGGCGATTCCCGCCATGGACAAATTGAGACCATACCAACCGGAGCCCTGTCACTTGATGTGGCACTGGGAGTGGGCGGTTTGCCGAGAGGGCGAATCATCGAAATTTATGGCCCGGAATCTTCAGGTAAGACGACTCTGGCCCAGCACATTGCCGCTGAGGTACAAAAATCGGGTGGTATAGCGGCCATCGTTGACGCCGAGCACGCCATGGACCCGGAATATTCCCGCGCCCTTGGTGTCAATGTTGACGAGTTGCTTATCTCTCAGCCAGACACCGGCGAACAAGCCCTGGAGATTACCGAACAATTGGTTCGCTCCGGAGCCGTGGACCTGGTGATCGTCGACTCGGTAGCAGCCCTTGTCCCTAAGGCTGAAATAGAAGGGGAAATGGGTGACAGCTTACCTGGTCTACAAGCCAGACTGATGAGCCAGGCTTTGAGAAAGCTGACGGCAGTGGTGGGCAAGACGCGCTCGATTATTATCTTCATCAATCAACTTAGACAAAAAATCGGGGTTATGTACGGCAATCCCGAGACGACTACGGGCGGCAATGCCTTGAAGTTCTACGCATCGGTTCGCCTGGACATTAGAAAAATCGAGACACTCAAGAAAGACAATACGGAAGTGGGCAACCGTGTCAAAGTTAAGATCGTCAAAAATAAAGTTGCCCCGCCGTTCCGTACGGCTGAATTCGACATTATTTACGGCAAAGGGATTAATATGGCGGGTTGTATTCTCGACATTGCCGCGGAGCTTGAAATCGTCAAGAAATCGGGCACTTGGTTTAGTTACAAGGATGAGCGGATTGGCCAAGGGCGAGACCAGGCCAGACAATACCTGGAATCCAATCCGGCTTTATTGACTGAGATCGAAGCTAAGGTAAAGGCCGAACTGGCCAAAACCAGCCCCAAGATCTGATTTAGGAAGCTTAGTTGGGACCATCCGCCTTCATTGAAAATAAGTTGGTGGCCACTAGCGCAAGGAATCGGAATATTTTCTCGACCGTTGGTCAACATTTTGCCTCGGTCTTCTTTGGGGCGCTCCTGGGATTGTCAGCTCCGGGTATCGGGCTTTGGTTCTATGCCTGGGTTGGGTTAATACCGCTTTTGATACTAGTTGCTTCCGCGAAAAGAAAACGGGAAGCTGCACTGAAAGCCCTCTTGTTTGGCTTAGCCTACAACTGCGTTTATCTCAACTGGTACCTGTACCTCGCCCCTCTTGATTGGCTTGGTTTCAGCGATCTGGAAAGCAATTTATTGGCTGGGGCGGCACTCTTTATTGTTTCTTTTCATCAAGGATTGATCTTCGCGCTCTTTGCGCTTATCTTTCGACTTCTCCCTCTAAAGAGCACAATGATCGGGCATTGGCGCAGCGGCCAGCTGAGCCTGCCCGCCTTATGGACGATTCCATTAATCTGGGTTGTGCTGGTCAACAAACTGGGCAATGCTCACTGTTTGACGGGCGTGCCCTGGAGCATGCTCGAATACTCACAGTACAAACAATTACCCTTGATCCAGGTCGCCAGTATTATCGGCGGTATCGGCATCGAGTATTTGATTGTGCTGGTGAATGTCATCCTCTCGATCGGTTTTGTAACTTTATCGAAGACCGTCAAAGCCAAAACTTTCTCCGTAACCGGCAAAGGAGCTCTGGCTTTGCAGGGACTGACAACACTTGTGGTACTACTGGCAGTGCTTACCTACGGATTCTGGCGATTGAACGAGAAGCAAGTGGTCGCCACCATTACTCTCTCAGTCGTGCAACCTAATGTGAATATCGAAATGCAGAAGAGTGAGCACCGGTACACGGTCTTAGATCTGGTCAATCAGCAGGTAGCGCTGACAAAAGAATGCCCTCAAGGCATCTGCATATGGCCCGAGAGCGCCGTCCCAACTCGTTTGTCGAAAAATCCCAGCATGCAAGATCGGCTTGGCAAGCTGGCGAAGACGAGAAATCTCGACCTGGTCGTCGGTTCCATCGATGAAGACAGCAACGGCCAAGTCTACAACGCCGTCTTCGCCATCAGGTCCGACGGCACTTTTCTTCCTCAAGCGTACAGGAAGCAGTATCTGGTACCATTTGGTGAATACACTCCCGTCCTGGTAAATTACATGCCTGCCTGGATCAAGCGCTTAACCAATACGCCAGCCGGAGCCGGGTATGCCTCAGGTTTGCGGGCAAGCGTCCTTGAACTCTGTCGCGCTCGAGTTTCACCTCTTATCTGCTTTGAAACAATTTCACCAGAACTAGCCTCAGCAGGAGCCAGAGCCGGAGGTGAATTACTGGTCAACGTCAGCGACCTGGCCTGGTTTCATAAATCGATCATTGGCGAACAGATGCTGGCCTGCGCAGTATTCAGGGCGGTGGAAAATCATCGCTTTTTCGTTTTCGCCGCAAACACGGGTCCCTCAGCGATAATTTCACCTAGCGGTACGATTCGCTCTGAACTGAGTCAAGGCTTGAAAATGGCATTGAGCGGCAAAGTAGCGCTCTTTTCGAAGCTTACTCCCTTTACCCGGTGGTTCATTTTTTGACAACCCAGTGCCGTTTTGACAGACATCAATGAAAGCAACTCCCCTTCTGGTTATCGCATTCCTATCCTTCGGCTGGTCCAGTTTGCTTTCAGCTCATTCTCAGACGGCAATTAATCAGCCTGCAGGTACCCAGTTAGTCGAGAAGAAAAAGAAAACCAGACGCATGGCCGAGTCGACTATGACCGCAACGGTAAAGGCTCCCATCGTTTATATCTGGCAAACGCTTGTGGATTTCGACAAATACCCGGAAATCTTCAATCGCTTGCAATCTGTCAATATCACCAAACGTGAAGGCAATTTCGTCTACATCGAGAGCCATCTCAAGCCGCATTTGTTTGTAAAAACCGAAATCCAGCACACGGTCAACGATCTAAGTGGCAAACCCGGACTGCTCAAATGGGAGCTTTTAGACGGCAATTTCAAACACGTTGAGGGCGAATGGGCGCTCAAGTCCGTATCCCCCGAGTCTACCGAACTCACCTATCGCCTCTCGGTCGACCCCGGCCCTGTGATACCGGCCGGTATGGTTTCCTTCGTATTACACTTCGTCCAGCGAGAGATCGTTTCTTCCTTCGTGCAGTATACGGAGAAAGGCTTCACATCCAGGGAAAAAGCCTCGGCAATATAATACACCACCGACGATACCACAGCATCTGGCAACCGATTTTTTAGCGACCGATTTTCGTCGCCCCTCTGATTTCTAAAAGAACGCGTGTCCTGCCAGCACCGCTTTCGATCGACGTCAGTCGGCCTACCGCAACTTCACCCCAGTGGTTGGAGGTCGGAGTCATGCCTTCGCCCTGTTGCACAACTTTTACCGTGTCATCTTTGCTATTTTTACGGGTTAGTTTGCCATCCAGTTCAACCGTTAGCGTTGTTACTCCGACGGGTTTTGGTTTCCACTTGAGAAGCAGCCATTGGACGAAGACCTGGAACATTTGCCAGAGGGTTTTTGAATGACTGATGATTTTGCCTTCGCCAATCTTTTCCCAGCGCTGATTCAAAGTGTTGGTGCCTTCACCCCACTCTAATAATTGGACCGGCTTGCTCAATCTAATCATAGCCATCTCCTTATGCTTGCCAAAAAATAGCATATTTCCCTGGCTGAGCTCATTGTCTTTTCGTTTTTTGTATGGCTTGTGTTACTGGTAGACCCGGGACAGGCGCTCAAGACTGGCCGAAAGGCTAGAAGCATTGATACCGAATTTATCTTTCAGATCGTTCCTTTCGCTCACTGAATCGGCGGTAATCAACTCGACCAGATCAGGGTGAAACAGCCGGCCGGGTAAGGCCTTGTTGATTATCGAACTGGCATAGGCGCTGGCCATGGACGGCAGGTTTACCGTCGCTTGCGAAAGACCGGTTTCTCCGCGCAGCATCTCTAAAAACTCCACCATACTGAAGGTTTCAGGTCCGGCCAGTTCATATGTTTTTTCAACGGTGGTCTTGTCATAGAGACTGAGCAGTAATGCATCGGCTACATCTTCCACCCAGACCGGTTGAATGAGATTGAGTCCGCTGCCAAACACAGGAAGACAGGGTCGAAAGCGAACGAGCGGCTCAACCAATTCAAGAAGCTCGAATTTCTCTCCAAACATATACGAGGGCCTAAGAATGGTCCAATGCGCCTTGCACTCCTTGACCTTCGAATCAGCCAGCCATTTCAGCTTCAAGTACTCGCTCTTTGCGTTTTGATTGGCGCCCAGACAACCGAGTTGAATCACCCGTTGAACATTGCACCTTTGAACCATGTCCACCATTATCTCGGCGATTTCCAGATTGGCTGTGCGCAAGGAGGCACGATTCCTAGTGCTCAGCGAACCGATTGTGTTGATTACCGCCGTACAATCGCGAAATGCACCCTCCAATTTATCTAACTCGTCGAATTCGGCGTAAGACACCTGCACGCCTTGAGACTTAAGACGCTCACTGTAGTCCGACTGCCAGTCCACTTTTCCCCTGCTCAGCACCCGTACGGGCCAGCGGTTCTCAATCAGACGGCTGAGCACCTGTGTCCCTAGCAACCCGGTCGCTCCGAGCAACAAGATCATAAGAACACTTCCTTCGAAGATAATTCAACGACTTTGGCTATGGCCAGATCCCACCCATTCGGCCTCCACCAAATCCAAATCTCAAGCCCGACCCCATGCCGTACCCGTAGGGATTGCCGAAGGGCGAAAAACCGTTGTTAAAGGAGTTGTAGCCACCATAATTACCCAACCCTGACCCGTACATGCCACCATACATCGGGTAAGGCGAAGTGCGCGTACCACCCATGACTGCGCCGGTATTGGGATCGATCATGGTGCCGCTATATTGATCAACCAGCATGCCTGTCTGGGGATCGGTTATATAAGTTCCCGACTGCATCGGATAACCACCAACTGCCCCGCCGCCGAAGAAGCTCGATAACGAGTTTACGATTTTGCCCAGTCCGTGTTGCGCTTGCCCATTGGAACCTTGCAGTATCGCCATGTCGCTGTCGTCCAGATCGCTGTCCGAGTGCTTGGACTTTTTATTCAGTTGCTTCTCGGAAACAGGGACTACAGCCATAAGGCGCTTGACGCGATCGGGTAGTGGCTTGTCGGTTGCCGGCTTCTGTTCAGGGAAAACCGCTCCCTCGAGGCGGTTGAGCCGCTGTAAAAGAGGATCGCCAGCGTGCGTCTTTCCGAAAATTCCCTTCTCTAGAGCGGCTACCTGACTGGGCAAATCCATGTTGGCCAGCGCGGAATTGTCGGCGAGCTGTTTCTTCGGTCGGGATGGTGCTGCCGGTATGTTGTCTTGGTCATCACCATTGAGCAATCCTACAGAAGAGGAACTGCCTAAACCGGACATGCCCGATCTGCCACCTCCGCCAAAGCCGTAAGCGCCGCTTCCACCACTACTACTTGAGCCATAGCCGCCCATTCCATAAGCACCGGTTGGACCGCTATACGAGCGGGAACCGGACATGCCACCAAATGCTTTGCGCATATCCGAACGCAAATCTCGACCACTGAAACTCTTACCGTCCTCGCCTTCCTTGGCGACATAATCGTTTCCTGCCGGCACGGGCATGGACATGGAATCTTCTTCGTCATCGTCAGCCCAGTCGCTACCCGGCGGCGCTACTCGAGCGATATCAAGACCGATTCGCTGCTTGAGGCGATCTACCCTCTCGCTCAAATCAGTCGAAGTAGATGGGCGGCCAAATATTTTCGTCTCCAGGCGGCCCAAACGTTGATCGAGGGGATCGCCGATAAAGTCCTTGCCGAGCGATTTGCGTTCCATAGCAGTGACGGCAGGATAGTCGCTTGATTCTCCACTGGCTAGATCTCTTTTACTCTCATTGCCCGAGCGATTTCCTTTGTGATCGCCAGTAGCCGGGGCATTCCCAGTAGTCGCTGTTTTGCCCGCCTGATTAGCTTGGCTGGTATCGCCTTCTAAATTGGGGACGGCTTGCACAAGAGCGTTGAGGCGCTCGCTTACAGAACCCGTTTTAGGAGCACCGAAAACCAACTTTTCCAGACGCTCCAATCTAACCTGGGGCTCATCCTTGGCATAATTATGCTGAAACAACTTAGATTCCAGCTTGCCCATGTTTTTAGCGCTCTGTTCGCTCAAGGCGTCAGAGGCCGAGTCCGCCCAACTTGGAGAAGGGCAGCAAAAGGAAAGGAATGCGATTATTAATATCGGTATTCCGGTTAAGTGATTCGAGGTTTTAGGTAATGAGGCCATTTGCTAGCCTGAATCCAGCGAAACCCAGATACTGCCTATGATAGCAGTTCATCTTACCATGCGCCTGATAATACCGATCCAGGCATTTCCCTGGTCGTTGTCAACCTTCTTGCCACTGGGTAAATCGTTGTCAATGAATCAACTTTTAGCAAGGGTTTTGAAATAACTGATCCGCTCGAAAAATGACCGAACCTTCCTCTCACAAAACGAAACGACCTAAGCAGGGTGCCCTCGCCATAGACGGCAGTACCCTCCGACTCGAAGACGTAGAGGATGTCGCCATGCGCTTTTCCCAAGTGAGCCTATCGGAAGCTGCTCGTGGCAAGGTGATTGAAAGCCGCAAGCGCGTAGAGGGTCTTCTTGATCAACGCGAACTTGTCTATGGCATCACTACCGGATTCGGCAACTTCAAAGACGTCTATATCCCTGTGGAAGAAAGACTGAAGCTGCAAAAGAATCTGCTTCTAAGCCACGCTGCCGGCGTCGGAAAACCATTCGATCAATCAGTAGTAAGAGCAATGCTGCTCCTCCGTGCCAATGCCCTGGCCAAGGGCTATTCGGGGGTAAGACTGGCCGTCGTTCAAGGGCTTATCGATCTGCTCAATGCGCGGCTGCATCCTAATGTTCCTCAGCAAGGATCGGTGGGAGCAAGCGGCGATCTGGCTCCCCTTGCCCATCTAGCGCTTGTTCTAATCGGCGAGGGAGAAGCGGAATTCGGCGGTAAAAAGCTTTCAGGGAAAGAGGCTCTCAAAGCAGCCGGACTCAAGCCTCTTACACTGGAGGCAAAAGAAGGATTGGCTCTGGTAAACGGTACCCAGGCGATGGCGGCTTTGGGCTGCTTGATCGTTCTGGAAGCAGAAAGACTGTGCCAATTGGCCGACATCATTGGTGCCATGTCGCTGGAGGCCCTGCTTGGCTCTGCTAAAGCCTTTGCCGAAGAGTTTCACTTGCTCAGGCCTCATCCCGGCCAGATTGCTTCGGCGGCAAACTTAAGAGCCTTACTTGCCGATAGTGAGTTGATCAAAAGCCATGCCGATTGTGGCATGGTCCAGGACGCTTACTCGTTGCGCTGCATGCCACAAGTGCATGGAGCCACACGGCAAGCCGTAAGTCATCTAAGGCAAATTCTTGAAATAGAAATCAATGCTGCTACCGATAACCCCTTGATTTTTGATGATGCTGTTCTTTCGGGCGGTAATTTTCACGGTCAGCCGCTGGCAATCGCGATGGACTACCTGGCAATAGCCTTATCCGAATTGGCCAATATTTCAGAGCGTCGCACTGAAAGGTTGCTCAATCCCTCTCTTTCCAATGGTTTGCCGGCCTTTCTAACGGAAGATGGTGGATTGAACTCAGGTCTTATGGTAGGGCAGTATACCGCTGCCGCCCTCGTCTCAGAGAACAAGTCATTGGCCCATCCTGCCAGCGTCGACTCGATTCCCACCTCAGCCAACCAGGAAGATCACGTCTCCATGGGCACGATTGCCGCGCGCAAGGCAGGCATGATTCTCGAAAACGTCAGAAAAGTATTGGCCATTGAGCTGATTAGCGCTTTGCAGGGGCTTGATTTTCGAGTAGGCAATTATAAAAGCGGCAAACAGGCTGAATTGGAGCTCGAACTTGCCCCGGGGCAGGGAGTAAAGGCCGCTTATTTTTTGGCCAGAAAGTCTATCGGACACCTGTTCGAAGACCGCGAAATCCATAAGGACATTGACCTGGCTGAATCTTTACTTGCCTCAGGCAAATTGCTTGGTGAAGTAAAGTCCGTTATCAGTTCTATAGTTTGAGCTCTGGGTTGGGCATTCGTAGCCCTATAAGCGCGGAAAAATTCCGCATATTTGTTTATGGAAGGACTTTATCGTTGAAGTACGACCACCCTAAGGCGATATACTTGTGCAATAATCAATTTGTTTCGATCGGGGCGATTAGCGCAGTTGGTAGCGCAGCACGATCACACCGTGAAGGTCGGGGGTTCAAGTCCCTCATCGCCCAATTCTTAAATGACAGAAATATAGACAAGCAATTTCTGCCAGTCCCGGATTGAACAGACTGTTTCAATCCTGATCCGCACCCGATTGGTCGGCAAGAACTAAAGATGAGCCGAAAAATGGCAGTTTCTTATGGCGCAGGGACTTTGCCTGGCGCTCCAATTCGAGGTAGTCACGCAACTTTGCGTTTACCGCCAGAGCGTTGGCACCGTCAGCGATACTACGGCTCAATTGCATTTTGAGCAAGCTGTCTATGTTTCCGGACTTCGATTCGCTCATCACTCACTCACCTCAATCAGGCCAATACTCGCTCAGCACCAAAGGAAGCAAGTTCGCTCACGTTCCACGTGTTTTTGCTTTCTTCGAATCGCTCTAACTTGCGTGAACGCTCCAGCTCCAGATACCTCTTAATGGCCTCTTCGGGCGAAAGCGCACCATATTTAGTGCTGTCACGCAACTGTGCTTTTAAGAAGCTCAATGTTTGCGAGAGAGCTTCGCGGATCATTCCACCAGCATCACTGGCTTTAGTGTCGGACTCGACTGTGCTAACTTCAGACATACCGGTAAGGTTGAGCGCTGGACGCTGGCTCTGCACCTTCTTATACAACCAGTGGTTCGTGCTCAAGCCACTGGCCGTTTTAAGAATCTCAAGGGCTGCTTCTTGCAATTGTGTGAAAGAAATCTTCTCACCAGCTCGCGGTAAGGCCATGAAAATCGCCTTGGTTCCGTGTCTGCGCCTGTCGAGAAAATTGGGGTACTCGTAATATCCGTTCCACATGACGGCGCCCTGTCGCAAATACCAGTTAATTCGGCGCTTGCGAATATGGCGCTCTGCATCGGATATGTCTGGGACATCCGGATCGTCTACCTCAAAGAAAATGGTGGCCTCAGGGTTCTCTTCTTCAACCGTCTGGCGGAAGTAGTTCATTAACTGAGAACCTATACCGGAGCAGCGCGCTTCCGGTTTGGTGGCAATAAACGCCAGGAGAACAATCTTGTTTGAGACATTCTCCGCTACCAATTCGGCAACCGTTCGCTGCTCTCCGGTCTCTCGATCCAAATTCTTGGCGACAAAGTATTCCGTGTAACACTTGCGGTCGGCCCTGATCTTGCGCTCAGGATACCTTTCTTTTTCTTTAAGTAAGTTGCGGGACTGCCAGTAATTGAGCGCTTTGATCAGCTCTTGTCGAGAAGGTCGCTGGTTGTTCGATCGGACGTTAGAAGACTTGCTGACATCGCTTTCACTAACGCCTTCGGCCGGTCGCCTTCCATAATTAATGTTATTGATGTCGGCACTATTGCCATCTTTTGCTTCTATTACATCTTTGCAGAGAACCATAAAAACCCTTATTTTTGGTTGCGTCGAACTAGCCCGTCATTTGCATGACGGAGCTCAAAATTTCCTTCAGAATCCAGCCGAGGACCCAACAACCGATGCTTGCTTTCAAAGCACTTACGGTTGCGTCCGCTCCGCTACAAGAACCGCGATACCGCTGTAAATGTAACCAGGCTCACCAACTTGACTTGGGAGTTTTTTCGCTGTTTCCAATTGTGCATATGTGGACACCACATTTAGCGCCACTTTTCAGAGTGTGCGTTCTTGTTTCTCGCTTCCTATTCCAATTTACCGCGCTCGCCAGATCGACCACAATATGCACCTTGTCTAAAAAACACATTGATAATTTAGCCAAACTGTCTAAGACTGATTTTTGCCAATAGCCGCGCACCGCCGAGACCGCATAGACAATGGGCATGCGCGCCAAATCGAGGGCTCCTAGTTAAGGCTTTAAAATAAGGATCCTCTTTACAATATCTCTATCTCTGCAGCATATGCGATGCTTATCCAAGGGAATGCTCTCTCCTTGCGCCTGTAGAAAACTTGTAAAGAACGCCTTTCACATCGGCATACATTTAGAGATAATCTGTAGCGGTTTAAATATCAGGAATAGGAAGTAGTAATGAAACGGTCACGGCTAGCCAAAAAAACGCTTGCCAAGCATTTATTTATAATTTTCGCAGCGACCCTGGCCTCAGGCACTGCTCTCGCCAAATCAGATAATGGCGGCGACCAAATGCCCAAGCCAGTCTTGGAGCAGTACAACCAGGGAGTGGCCTTCTTCAAAGCCGGCGACCTGGATAAGGCGCTTGCCGCCTTTAAGGCCGTTGTCTTAAGCGTTCCTTCAGATCCCATGGCACACTTAAGCTTGGCAGCCGTTCTGCACCAGCACGGCGATATCGACGATGCTATTCTCGAATATAGAAGGGCTATAGCGATTAGACCTTATGACGCCTTCGCTTGCGAGAGTCTCGGCGACCTTCTGCAGACGCGCGGCGAAACTGAAGACGCTATTGCCGAGTTTCGCGAAGCGCTACGGCTTCGCCCTGATGTTCCTTTGCTTCACCTCAACCTGGGCATTGCCTTAAGGGTGGCCGGCAAGCGCGATGAAGCAATCGAAGAACTGAAGAAGGTCTTAGCCAGTTATCCTGACCAACTGAGAGCCCGATCACAATTGGCTGCCGCCTACCAAGATCGGGGCGACTTTCAGGCGGCTAAGGAAGAGTACCAGCGGATTATCGCTCGTGAGCCCGGCAACTTCTCTATTCAATACAACCTGGCCAATTGCTTACTGGGCTTGAAGGACTATGGCGGGGCAAGCCAAGCCTTTATAAGAGCCAATGAAATCGACGATCGTGTGCCAGATAGCCATGCCCTTCTGGCCACGGCGCTGGCTGCTTCTGGTGACAGCCAAAGGGCCATTGGTGAGCTAAATAAAGCCATTACTCTCAAAGCCGACCGTTCCGAATGGCACGCTCAACTAGGCGATCTTTATGCCAAAGTAAAAGACTATCCAAATGCTATAGCGTCCTATAGACAGGCGCAAACCCTCAATCCGAAAGATCTGGAGAGCACATACAATCTCGGTTACGTACTGCAGTTGACCGGCGACCTCAATGCCGCGGAGACAGCTTACTCCCAGACTCTTAATCTCAATCCCAATTACACGAACGCTCACTATAATCTTGGCATCATCAAAGAGAAGCAGGGCGATCTAGCTCGCGCCGAAGGTGAATTCCGGGCGGTGCTCGCCCAGAACCCAAACGATGGGCAAGCAATGATCAACTTGGGACGCACCTATTACTTGAAGGGCGATTTAACCCAGGCCGCCAATTGTTATCGTCAGGGACTTAGTCTTGACCCCAACGATCCGGCTGCCTTCCTTGAACTGGGCAATTGCCTATTGAAAATGAAAGACCTGGCGGGCGCCAGATCGGCTCTGGAATCAGCCTACGCCATTGCACCTTTCGACAAAGGCGTGCTCCTCAGTCTCGCCGACCTTGATACGGGCGAGGGTAATCCAGCTCAGGGAGAGGTTCTTCTCAAACAGCTCGTGGCTAAGAACCCTAACGATGTAGAGGTATTGAATAGGCTGGCCGAGAATCTCAACCAGCAAAACAAATTGCAGGAGGCTGTTGAGGCGTATCAGCGCATCGTTCAACTCAGTCCCAGTTCCGCTTCTGCTTACAACGACTTAGGTATGGCCTTGCAGCGCAGTAATGACCTGGCAGCCGCTTCTTCGCAATACCGCAAAGCCCTAGAGCTGAACCCCAAACTCTTCGATGCCCAATTGAATCTTGGCAATATTTATCTTGGCCAGCGCGATTTCGTAAACGCCAGCCAAGCCTATAGAGCCGCCCTGGCGATCAATTCAGCGGACGCCTC
>PSRH01000177.1 GCA_003175915.1 Candidatus Melainabacteria bacterium
ACCGCGACAAAAGCAAATTGTCAAGCGACCAGTAAGAGATGAACAGTTTATCGATTTGTGCAATCGACTGCGCGTGATATGCTCTTGCCCCGAGCAATCAAGAGGTAGCTGTGACGCGAATAAAGTCCCGCTGGGTTTGCCAAGAGTGCGGATTCCAGGCTTCCGGCTTTCTAGGACGGTGCACTGACTGTGGCGCCTGGAATTCGATTGTCGAAGAACACGTTGCTGAAGAAACGGCCGGAAACAAAAGAAATACACCTCTGCTTCAGGTCTTTGGCAATGGTGAGAATAAATCCAGGGGACCGGTGTTGCTCAAAGACATCAAGACCAGTGAAACAGAAAGACTGTTGACGCGAATCGCCGGATTGGATGAAGTCCTAGGAGGAGGTCTTGTTCCTGGATCGGTTGTCTTGCTGGCTGGTGATCCAGGCATTGGCAAATCGACCCTGCTCTTGCAGGTGGCAAAAATGATTGCCGCCAAAAGCAAGGTTCTCTATGTGACAGCGGAGGAGTCTGCCGCCCAGATTCGTATGAGAGCTCATCGCCTCGGTCTGAAAGATTCAGAACTATTTGTGGACGCTGAGCAGAATGTTATGACGGTGGCCGAAAGGATGACCATCGATCCGGCCCGGGTGGCAATTATCGACAGCATCCAATCCGTTTACCATCCGGAAGTTGGCAGTGCTCCGGGCTCTGTCAGTCAGGTGCGTGAAAGTGCTCAGATTATTTTGACAACAGCTAAAGCTCATAACATAGCGACGATCATTGTCGGTCACGTGAACAAAGAAGGTTCGATTGCTGGTCCACGTGTCCTGGAACATATGGTCGACGTGGTGCTTCAGTTTGAACCGGATCGCACGGGACAACTGCGCATATTGAGGACGGCAAAGAACCGCTTTGGGGCCACCTCGGAGATTGCCATCTTTTCCATGAACGAGTCTGGATTGTGTGAAGTTGAAAATCCCAGCGCTCTCCTCCTTGCTGATCGTTTAAAAAAGCTTGACCGTCAGGCGAGCTCGGGAACGGCTGTGATTGCCGGAGCTGAAGGTCACCGCACCCTTCTCTTAGAGGTGCAAGCCCTGGTTGGTGTGAGCGCCTACCCCAGTCCAAGGCGAGTGGCCAATGGTTGGGACTATAACCGCCTGCTTCAGATCATTGCCGTGCTTGAAAAGAAAGTCGGACTGTCGCTGAGCCAATCGGATGTATATGTCAACATGGTTGGTGGGCTTGATTTTAACGATCCATCCGGCGACCTTGGGGTGGCAGTGGCAATTGCCACGTCCTTGCTCGATCGCTCTATTGATGCCAGCCTGGTCATTATTGGCGAGATCGGCCTGACTGGAGAGGTGCGGCCGGTGCCATTTCTGCCGCAAAGATTGAAGGAAGCGGCGCGTCTGGGGTTCAGATGGGCGATAGTACCCGAAGCCAATCTTCCTCTGAATGAGTCCAGCGAGCATATCAAAGTAATGGGCGTAGATTCTTTGGCAGACGCGCTTTCCCTGACCATGCCTGGCGCCAAATTGGCTAGCCGTGAAAGGCGTCCAGCCGGAGCAGTTTGAAGTCCGGGAACGTTGTTAAAATGTCTATGTGTGGGACCGCTTCTTAAGCTGAGCTAAGAGCGCCGCCAGGCCAAGAAGTATGAAACGGAGCAAGGTCGATCCGAAAACGAGCCAAGACGGGGCGAAATCCTCGTCAAACCGTAGGGGCGCTCTATCAGAGCGCCCAGATCATTCCAGCACTGGCCAACGCGAGGAGATTGAACGCAAATTAGCCTCACTCCCAGATTCGCCTGGCGTCTACCTATTCAGAAGCGATCTGGGAGAAAACATCTACATCGGCAAGGCCTTGAACTTGCGCAACCGAGTGCGATCTTATTGGAATGAGGCAGCCTGGCGGGAACGACCGAAGTTGGCTGTGATGATGCCTAAAGTAAAAGATCTGGAAGTGATTTTGACTAATTCCGAAAAGGAAGCCTTGCTATTGGAAGCAACCCTGGTGCGGCAACACATGCCTCGCTACAATGTCCATCTTAAGGACGATAGACGTTATCCTTGGTTGGCTATCGAATATGGTGTCGCTTTTCCTCGACTGATCATGGTCAGGGATCCAGTACGCTATCGCAAGGAAAACGCCAGAGCAAGAATTTTCGGTCCGTATGTGGAGACGGGAATGATGTGGCAAACTGTGCGCGTCCTGCGCAAAGTATTCCCGATGCGCCAGCGCAAACGACCACTTTTTAGGGACCGTCCTTGTATGAACTTTCACCTGGGGCTTTGTCTTGGACCTTGCCAAAAACTAGTGGAAGAGCCGATCTATGATCGTATGGTCAAGCAAGTAGAAATGTTTTTGGCTGGCAGACAAGATGAGGTAGTTGCGCAATTGCGCCAAGACATGAAGAGCGCATCGGATGGTTTGCAATATGAACAAGCGGCTAAAATCAGAGATAGATTGGCAGCTCTTGAGACAGTAATTCAAAAACAGCAGGTTCTGTTCCAGAATCAGAGAGTAAGCCAGGATGTTATTGCTCAGGCTCATACGCAGAGGCTGATTTCGATCTGTTTGATGAAAGTGCGTGAAGGTAAGCTGATTTCTTCGGAAGTCGTAAACTTAGCGCTGGTCGATAAAACCAACTGGGAAGAAGCTTTTCAAAGCTTTTTAGATCAGTACTACACGAGTTGTGAAGATATAGCAGTGCCGAGGGAAGTGCTCCTTGAGCATCCGGTTGAGGACTGCGAGGCCTTGCAGGATCTTCTCACAAGCAAGAGCAATACCTCGGTCAAAATCCTGGTGCCGCAGCGAGGCGATAAACTCAACATGGTGCAAATGGCGGCAAAGAATGCGCAGTCATCTCTGGAAAAGGAGACCGAGGAGCAATTGCATGAAGATGCTAAAGCGGATTACTTGCTCAACCAATTAAAAGAAGAATTGCAGGTAGCCAATCTGCCGCGACGGATCGAATGTTTCGATATCTCTAACATCCAGGGTTCCGACAATGTCGCCAGCATGGTAGTTTTCGAGAATGCCAAAGCCAAGAAGTCGGACTACCGCCTGTTTAAGATCCAGACTGTTGAAGGAGCGCCTGATGATTTCGCTTCGATGAAAGAGGTTGTCAGCCGCAGGTATGGTCGCTTGCTGGAGAGCAATAAACCGTTCCCGGATCTCGTCATCATTGATGGTGGCAAGGGCCAACTCAATGCTGCTTGCGAAGCGCTAAATGAGCTTGGTGTCAGCGATCAACCTATTTTGGGCCTGGCTAAGAAGCAAGAAGAGATCTATCTGCCCGGCCGATCAGACCCATTGCTTTTGTCCAGGCGCAGTCAGTCACTATTGCTTTTACAACGAGTACGCGACGAAGCGCACAGATTTGCCATTACGTTCCATCGTAAAAGAAGGGCCAAGCGCTCTCTCCTTTCCGGCTTTGACCTGTTGGCCGGTATCGGAAAGGCACGCCGCAAAATACTGCTCGACCATTTTGGCTCCTTTGAAAAATTCAAAGAAGCGACACTTGAGGAGATTGAGGCGGTGCCCAACATACCAAAGAATGTAGCCGCTAAGGTTTATACTAGTCTTCACGAGCAGAAAGAGGATGACTCTGATGCCTAGCAGTCTGGCGGAAAAGCTTAATCGCTTATTGATTGATCATGAGGAAAAGCGCATCGTAGTTGTTGGCACAACTTGCACTGGAAAGTCGACCTTGCTTCCGAGCATCCCGAATGCGTTTGATATGGACGACTTGCTGTTTCCACAACTCAGTAAGTCCGAAACTGACTATGTTTGTCAAACTCCCTGGACGGAAGAAATAGGCAGAACTATGGTGTGCCTTGCTAAAGAGCGAGTTAAGGTGAAGCCGGGTTCACCCGTTTTTGGCACGGTCATTTTGGATTGCGACCTGGTAATATGCCTTGTCATCAGCGATGAACTCCTTAGAGAAAGATGCGCTCACAGGAAAGTATCATTCCGGGATGCCAAAAATATGCAGAAGCAACTTGAGAACGAAATAGAAAATTCCGGTTTAGCAACGATAGATTTTTCCGTAGGATAAAAGGAGATTTTCCCCAACCATGCTTGATTTTTTCAGGAAGCATTACCGAATGATTATCTGGGTAATGGTTATTACCTTTATCGTGAGCATGATCCCGTCCGTCTTTTACCTGATCCGCTAGATGTGTTGTGCCCGATCGATTCGCGTCCACTTGTAGGGGACACTTTAGCGTCCCGTTCTTCGAAATGCGGGCGGCTAAAGCCGCCCCTACCGACGCGATGCCATGCATCGCCGGGGTTACTCAATTGAGTACGTAAGTCTTGGCTGCCCATTTCAATATTTGCAAAACCTCATCGAAGCTTATTTGTCGACGCTTGAATTGATTCATAGCCAAAACCGCTTGTTCGACGTTCAGCCAACCGGTTGCCACCAAAAAGTAACAGCGCAGAGCGCCATAGCAAAGATGCTCGCTCAGTACCGAGTGAGACAAAAGAATTTCGGCGGTCTTGAAGGCGTCGGCTGAACCAGCTTCGACGTTGGAATTAAGAGGAAGATATTCTAGAGATTGGTTATCGACCATATTGCAAACTGTCAGCAATTCGTGAAAGCGCACAGTCGTTTTAAGATCTTGCTCGGGTATCTCGAGAAAAGCGAGTGCTAACTCCAGCGATCGCCCTTTGCCGTGAACGTTACCGAGAACAGTTACCGCTTGCTCATTGTTTAGAGTGCGATTAGCAATCATCTCTTGCAAAGTAAGTGCCGTTCTCAGCAAGTCTTGCTCAATCAATTTGCCTGAGCTGAGGATTTCACCGATTGCTTTCTTGAGGCTAAGCACATCCGCCAATGATTTCCAGAGATTGTCCTCTTCAATGATTTCTGCTGTCCGGAAAAGCTGTCCGAGCCTGACGTTCTTGGGCAAAACTCCGCTGGCAAAACCCTGCTGTTTGAGTAAATTCTCAACTTCGCTTCTTCTGGCTTTTGCTGCTTTGAGACCATCAACCGCCTGCTTGCGCGTGACGGTAGCGTCCCGAACAAATAGTTGGGCGTTTAATGCTGTTGCCAAAAGGTCACTTGAAATCATACCCATGGTGACAAGGATACGTCCTAAGGGCAAACCGGTTGCCTGACTATTTCTCAGAGCTGTATTGAGGTGTTCGCTATCAATAATTCCTGCTTCAAGCAAGAGTTCCCCGAGCTTGTTTGTGGGAAAGTGACCAGCATCCACCCAACCCAGATAGGCAAGGGCCAGGTCCACGTCAATTTTTTCCTTGGATGCTAAGGAAAGCCCCTTCACGGCGATGTGAAAAGGGATTATCGAGTCTCTGACCAGGGACTGGACTTTGATGGCCGAGCGCAAGTCAAGTTCACTTAGCTGTCCCATCATCACCAGGACCCTTCCCACCGGCAAACCTTCGGTCTGAGAGTCCTCTATAGCTTTAGCCAATTGGTAGGGATGGATCAGTTGGGCCTCGACTAAAAACTCGCCTATGCGCAGATCGTCTTTTTTCTGATTCATTTTTTGTCCGAGTCTGTCGAATCACCAATCTAGCAAACTTCGGGCATCTCAGGTGAAGATTTACCCGGAACGTTTTTGAAGGATGTAAAAGACGTAACCGTAGTCATTTGTGTGACACTCATAGAGGCTGATTTCCTTTTTTGAGCGCCTGATAGTTTCGGCTAGAACGGTGTCATCGCTTGCCAGTGGAGCAAGCCTGTCGATGTTTGCCTTTAGAGGGTTGTAGTATTCGTTCCACCAGCAGGAGGAGGGCAGAACAAATTGCTGCAAACAGCGATAGCCAATGGCTTCGGCGGCCTGCAAATTTTTCTCTTTTGAACGCATAGCCGGGTAATTCTCTTGCCAAAAAGCAACTGCCTCATTTGCTGGAGAATCAGTCAACCAACTGAGTTCGGTCAGGGCGACCACACCTGAAGGCTTGAGGAAGCGATGCCAGACTGAAAGGGCATGGTCAAAGCCGACGCAATAGGCTGCTCCCTCAGACCAGATCAAATCTATGCTCGCTTCTGGCTCGTTAATCTCGGTCATGCTGCCGGGGCGAATTTCTAAAAGGTGACTCACTCCGGCTGCTTGAGCCGATTTGCTCAGGTGATCAAGAAACGATTCGACCAGATCGACAGCCACGATCTTGGTCTTTAGGTTCTGGGCGAGAACCAAACTAGCACGACCAGGACCGCATCCCATATCAAAGATACGCGCCCCATTTTTAAGAGGGGGTACGAAGGAGATGGCTTTTGCCGTCATTGCATCGCTACCTGGACCCTGTCGTGGTAGATCTGCGTGTACTTTAAGAAGGCATTCCAGTTCCCTGTCGGCCTGCTTCATCGCCTCAACCCTTCTTTGACCGAGCCAGTTCTGAGCGTGTCGTTAAATGAAAGCACATATAACCCACCGGCAGCAAATCCGACGGCAGTTGCCAAGTGTGTGATGCGTTGCTCAGATGTGGCTTAGTCTTTCAGGCAGGACTTTTCTGCGTAAGCTAAACTGCCCCTAGCGACGCTTTGAATAGCTGTCTGAGGAAGATGAATGGAGAAAACGGTAAGGGCACCGCTTGCCGATCGCATGCGGCCAAAAACCATCGATGAGTTTGTCGGACAGGAATCCCTCCTGTCCGAGGATGGTGTCATTCGCAGGATGCTGGCTGCCCAAGAACTGTATTCCTTTATATTGTGGGGACCGCCTGGTGTCGGGAAGACAACGCTTGCCAGACTGATTGCCAATCATTTGCGCTGTAAGTGGGTAGCGTTTTCTGCTGTCATTGCCGGAATCAAGGAGATTAAGGCGGTAATGTCCGACGCCGAAGCCTTTATGAAACTGGAAGGGGTAAGAACGATCCTCTTCGTTGATGAAATTCATCGGTTTAATAAAGCTCAGCAAGATGCCTTTCTCCCATACGTTGAGAACGGCACGATTATTCTCACCGGTGCGACAACGGAGAATCCTTCCTTTGAATTGAACTCGGCGCTTCTATCGCGCCTCAAAGTTTTTGTCTTGAACGAACTAACTGGCGATGATCTGGTCACGATCATGCGTCGCGCTTTGAACGATAGTGAAAGAGGGCTGAAGGACTTAGGCATAACGGTCAGTGACGAGCAATTGAAGCTATTTGCCACCTATGCTTCCGGGGACGCTCGCACTGCTCTCAATAGCCTGGAATTGGCCAGCCTATTGGCTAAGCAGTCCGGGCTTTCTGAGCTTTCCGAAAAACTGATTACTGACGCGATTCAAAAGACCATCCTTAAATACGATAAGACGGGTGAGAACCACTACAATCTGATATCGGCGCTTCATAAGTCGATGCGCAATTCGGATGTCGATGCCAGTCTTTATTGGTTGGCCCGCATGCTTGAGGCGGGAGAGGATCCTTTATATGTAGCGCGCCGCGTCGTCCGGTTTGCTTCGGAGGATATTGGTCTTGCCGCCCCTCAGGCCCTGCCCCAGGCAGTGGCGGCCATGCAAGCCGTGGAGTTGATTGGCATGCCCGAAGGCAAGCTGGCATTGGCCCAGGCGGTTGTCTTTATGGCTTCGGCGCCTAAATCCAACGCCGTTTACGCAGCCTACGGTATGGCCGCTCAAGACGCTCTCAGTACGGTAGAGCACCCGGTGCCAGTTCATTTACGGAACGCTCCCACTAAACTGATGAAGGAATTGGGTTATGGTAAAGGTTACCAGTATGCCCACGACTTTGAAGAAGGCCGGGCCGGCAACATGCGTTGCCTTCCGGATGAATTATCCGGACGAAAATACTATCGCCCAAAGAACAGGGGCTTTGAGGGGAAATTAATGGCGGCGGAAGGCAGCAAAGCACTCCCGTCCTGAGTCAATTATTGGCAGAAGGGGTTTACTGCCCGAAAGCTCTTGGGGATGAAATAGTGCCACCAGCGCTTCGCCTGAAGTTCTTCCAGTTGAGCCCGAGTGTCTCTTAATATGGAACCCAGCCGAGCATTGTCAGCCTCGGTGGCAGTCAGTAGTTCTTCCAGGTAATCCCGTTCCACCTTCATTTTGGCCAGACCGTCCATGAGATAACGGCGTTCGGTTATCGCTGCATCTTTTTCGATTTGATTGTTACGCAGTTCCTTTAATTCATATTCCAGTGCCGCCACCTGTTGCAAGGCATAGTACTGGCTGACCATCATCTGCTTAAGCGTCGAATTCTCTTCGATGACCTCTTGGATCTTGGCCAAAAGTGCAATTACCCGTCTTTGCAGGTAAGCGATCTCGGTAGTGGCGTCGGCCAGGACTTTTTGTTCCCGGGCCTTTTGTACTGTCTCGAGGACTTGCCGCTTGATTCTTTTTTCACGGGCCATTCTGACGCGGGTGTCTTCACCGTCCGCCACCACTTCTGATGCCCAGCGGAAAATATGATCGAGACCTTCCAGGTTCAGCGAGTCATCGTGTTTCTTTTCGAAGGAATCTGAATTTAGTAAGGTATTCGACTGATGGCTGCTCACAATTTTCCTCCTTAGCAATCACCGGATATGATACTGGCA
>PSRH01000078.1 GCA_003175915.1 Candidatus Melainabacteria bacterium
TTTCCGAACGCCAGTAAATTTTAATTCTAGTACACGTAAGACCATCTCAGGCAAAAAACTAAATGTTCCGTGAACGTGCAGAATTGAACGTAACAAACCCGTTTTTGAAGGACAATGGTGGGTACTATTGGACCAGGAGGGGCGACCGGCGACCATGGCAGGCTCTTATAACATTTTCGTTCTAGTTAAGCAGGTCCCCGATCAGGGTTCGAAGGCGGGTTTGAATCCTGATGGCACAATAGACCGAGCCAAAGCAAAGCGTATGTTGAATCCTTTCGACCGCTACGCTTTACAAGCGGCCCTCCACACCAAGAGAACCTACGGCGGCACAGTCACTACGATCAGCATGGGACCGCCGCCGGCTGTAGAAGTCTTACTGGAGGCCCTCGAGCACGGAGTCGATCGAGGTTACCTCTTGTCTGACCGCCGCCTGGCCGCCTCCGACACGCTGGCTACCGCCTATGCTTTATTCAAGACCGTGAACTACGCCGGCAAACCCGACATCATTTTTTGCGGACTACAGACGACTGATGGAGACACGGCCCAGGTCGGCCCGCAACTGGCCGAGCGCCTCAATTTTCCTCAAATTACTTATTGCGAGGATTTTTCTATAGAGGATGGCAAAGTGCACGCCCGCCGCATCATCGAGGGCGGCACCCAAAAGGTGGTTACGGAGATGCCGGTTCTGGTAACCGTCGCCAACTCCTATCATCAACTGGAATACAAATCATTCCGGGGCACCTGGCGCGTACAACAACTGCAGAGAAATCCGGAAGAGCTGAAGAAGTACATCCAAACGATCGATCTAGACGTGATCGGTGCTGATCCTGATCGTTGCGGCTTGAAAGGATCGCCAACTATCGTAGCCTGGACTGACAAAGTAGGCGAAATCGGAGGAAACTGTCAAATGCATGAAGGCAACGCGCCTGAGAATCTGGTAAAAGAAGTAATTGCTGGCAGCAACGTAAAAGACTATTTGGTGGTGACCCATTAGATAAATGACTGAGCAAGACGTATCGGCTTTCTGTCCCAAAGGAGATGTGCTGGTAATAGCCGAGCACATTCTCGGGGAATTGCAACCAGTTACCTTTGAGTTGCTGGGAGCCGGCCGGATCCTGGCCGATAAAATGGGACGTTCTCTCATCGCCTTAGTGATCGGCTATAACCTCGGTGAGATCCCCTGTAAACTGATCGAATATGGCGCTGACATCGTCTATGTCGCCGATCACCCGGATCTATTTAATTACCGCACGCTCACTTATCGCCGGGTTGCTTGCGATTTTCTTGAGTCTTTAAAGGAACCACCGCATACGACTCTACTCGGCTCAACTACGACCGGCAGAGATCTTGCTCCGCGTATTGCAGCTCACTTTGACACCGGGTTGACGGCAGATTGCACCGAGCTGGATATCGGTCCCTACGAACATAAGAGCAAAGTCGATCCCAGCAAAATCGGCTTGTATCCGAATTGTCTTTACGCGATAAGACCAAGCTTTGGCGAAAGTTTAAAGGCGCGCATTCTGGGCCCCTGGAAAAACCCACAGATGGCGACAACGCGCCCCGGCGTAATGACACCCTTGAAACCGGATCCGAAAAGAGAAGGTAAAATCATTCAGATACCAGTGAATCTGCGCCCGGAAGACAATCGTCTGGTGATCGCCGAAACGCTGCGCGAAGTGGCCAAAGGCGTCAAGCTTACCGAGGCCGACGTTATCGTCAGCGGTGGCTATGGCTTGGGTTCACCTGACGGCTTCGATCTGGTGCGCGATTTAGCCCGATGTTTTGAAAACTCAGCAATCGGGGCCTCTCGTAAAGTCGTCGACCTCGGCTGGATGCCTTACGAACATCAAGTCGGTCAAACTGGCAAAACGGTGCGTCCGAAGGTCTACATCGCCTGCGGTATCTCCGGAGCGATTCAGCATCGGGTTGGCATGTCTAAATCAGGTTTGATCATAGCCATTAATAGAGATCCCGACGCTCCCATATTTAAATTCGCCCACCATGGTATCGTGGGTGATATCTACCAGATCGTCCCGGAAATGATCAATCAGTTCAAATCCATGAAGCCGACGCAGGAGGTTAAGGCAGTTGTCAGCACGCATTGAGTACGACCTCTTGCTAGTGGGAGGCAGTCCTTCCAACTTGACATTAGGCTATCACTTTCTCGAGCTTGCCAAACAGAGCGGCAAGCCATTCTCGATCGCTATTCTGGAAAAGGGCAAAGAATTTGGCTCGCAGGTGCTGAGCGGTGCGGTGTCAAACCCGCACGTGCTCCAGAAGATCTGGCCCAACTATAAAGAAGCAGGCTTTCCAATCGAAGCGGTTTGTACTGACAGCAATTTTTCCGTGCTTGGTATCCATAAAAAATGGGACATGCCTCATTTCATGTATCCCAAATCCCTGGATAAGACAGGTTACCTGGTTCTTACCCTCAGCTACGTCACCGGCTGGATAGCCAAACAGCTTCAGGAAAAAGCCAAAGAGGTTCCCAACGTCACAGTCGATTTATACACCGGGTTTTCCGCACACAAAGTCGTATTTGAAAACGAGCGAGTAGCCGGTGTCTGCGTTACCGAAGAAGCAAAAAGTGATGAGGATTATGTCTATTCCAAATTCACCTGTTTTGGAGACAAGGGATTCATTTCCCGGGATGTAATCGATCACTTTAAGCTGCGCGACTGTCCACAGATCTGGTCTGTCGGCGTCAAAGAAGTGTGGCAATGCAACGAAGATTACTCTGGCAAAGTCTGGCACACGCTCGGATGGCCTCTCCTTGATGGTACTTTCGGCGGTGGCTTTGTCTATGGCATGAAAGATAAAAAATTGACGATTGGCCTGGTGATCAGCCTCGATAGTAAGGATCCGAATCTCAATCCACAGCTCAAACTTCAAGAATACAAGAAGCACCCCTGGATTCAAGGAATGATCAAGGGCGGTAAGCTTCTCAAATATGGAGCGGCCCTTCTCCCGGAGGGCGGCTATTACAGTCTGCCTAAAAAGTTCGCTGTTCCTGGGGCACTGCTCTTAGGGGACGCCCTTGGCGTACTGGACGTAAAGAGCCTGGCCGGTATCGATCGCGCTATGGAGTGCGGCTATGTCGGAGCTGAAGTTCTCCACGAAGCACTGGTCAAAGGTGACTACAGCGAGGCAGCTCTTGCTGATTACCAGGGCCGACTGTCCGACAGCTTTGTTGTGCAAGAAGCCTACAAGAATCGCTACTTCCGCTGGGCATTTATGGAGAACTCCAGATTGCTGGGAGACTACCTTCCGGAAATGACCAAGAGTATCGATAAATCCTCACCATGGGTGGGGATGTTCAAAATCGGCTTCATGCATCCCTTGCGCGCCCCTCTAGATGGCGTGCGCTCGCTCTCTCTTATAGAGGGCAAAATTGACATCGGCCCGATCAAATATCAAGCGGACAATAGACATATCATTCCCGACTTTGTTCCACCCAAATATGATGAGCCGCCTTTCGACAAAAGCACTATTTATTCTCGACCGGACGCCGTCTTCTACGCCTCCACCAAGTACCACGAAGGCAACCACCACATTGACGAATTCAATGCTGATACTTGTGTCCGCTGCATCACCAAATACAGTGCCCTCGGTAAAACCACTCCCTGCGTGGCTGACTGCACGGCCGAAGTTCATCGCATTGACGTAATTGATGGACTGAAAAAGCACGGCATGTCACTAGAAAACTGCATCCACTGCCGTACCTGTGAGATAGTCTGTCCCGAGAATAACCTGCGCGTTAATGCCACCTCTCAGGGCAGTGGCCCGGATTTTCTCGGCCTATAAATACCTTCAAACCATAATAGCTTTTGATGAAATCCTATATTGACCAGATGGATATCACCAGGCTAGGATAGAAAATGAACCACTGTTAATTTCCTTACTAGTTGGCTCATATTTTTTCCAGCCAGTGGTTCATATGGCGTATCAAGTGGGCGAGGACATTACTGCAATGTCCTGCTGTAGTTTGCCGCACATTTCTTGCGGCATAAGCTTTCGCCTACCAACTGGCAAAGGGCAACCCGCAATGAGCATACTTTCCGTTATTACTTCTGTTCAAAGAAGAAGCCATCAGGCAAAGGAACTGCGCAAAAAATCCACATGGCTCTTGGTTGCTTCGTTTCTGATTTTCCAGTGGGGTCAAGTCATTCAGGGCATTCAGTCAAGCGCCTTGGCTCAGATGCAGCCACCACCAAATAGCCAGCTACCGCTGATATCGCTAAATAACTTCAATTATGTTGGCGCCTTTCGAGTACCGGCCGGGAATTACGGTACAAATCCAGAACCTGTATTCGATTACGCTCAAGGCCCGATGTGTTACTGCCCCGAGCACAACAGCCTGTTTATGGTCGGTCACGCCTGGGACCAGGCCATTGCTGAGATATCAATCCCGACACCCGTCAACAGCAGCAATATTGATTCTCTGAACACTGCCAGCGTTTTGCAAAACTTCGTTGAGATCCTCCCCAAAGTCCCGAATCAGACAAGCGCGCCCCCTAACGAAGTGGGCGGATTGATGGACGTCAATGGCAAAATCATAGGTACCGCCAACATTTATTATGACGCCTCCGGTAGTTGTACCGTTTCCCATTTCCGCATCAATTCCCTCAACTTGGCTTCAGGGTCTGTTGATGGTTATTTCCAAGTCGGATCTAACACTAGCGTGGGCGCCGGATTCTTCGGCGGGCCCATGTGCCCCATCCCCAGCAACTGGCAAAGCGATCTGGGTGGCTACACCCATATGACAGGCAATGGCTGTATTCCTATCATCAGCAGAACCTCCTTTGGCCCTTCGGCATTTGGTTTCAACCCCAGCCAACTTTCCTCTAGTGCCAATGACCCCGCCACCGCCTACCTCTATTACCCGCTAAGCAACCCGACGATTGGGGGCTACGATTCTAATTTCCCAACCGAGTTCAATGGCACCGCTGGTTTCAGTGGTCTTTTCTTTGTCCCGGGGACCAGATCTATCCTGGCTTTCGGCAACATAGGCACCGGGGACTTTTGCTATGGGGAATATGGCCCAAACCCGGACGGACAACCTAATTGCAACGACCCCTGCGGAGGCGGCAAGGGCCCGCATTCCGTCGGAGGAGGGTATGAATATTGCATCTGGGCATACGATGCCAATGACTTCGTTGCTGTAAAGAATGGGACAAAACAACCCTATCAAATAACTCCCTACGGATTTTGGCAGTTGAATTTGCCATTTGCCTCGTGCGATCACGTCCTTGGAGGTGTGACCTTCGATCCGGCAAGTGGCCGTCTGTTTATCAATGAACTCGGAGGTGATACCGAAGAGACATATAGCTACAAGCCCCTGGTTCACGTATTCACGATAAGTGGAGGATCACCACCGCCACCGCCACCGCCGCCACCACCGCCACCGCCGCCGCCGCCGCC
>PSRH01000178.1 GCA_003175915.1 Candidatus Melainabacteria bacterium
TGATCTGCAAAGACGGTGAGATTAGTAGCCGTCGCATCGAGATTTACCTCTTGACGCTGTGCTAGCGGTGCCAGCGATTTCACGCACTGATCTATAAGGTCGTTTAAATTTATCGTCGCCTGGTGTATTTGCAGCTGACCAGTTTCAGATTTTTCGATGTCCAGCAAATCGTTGACTAGGCCGAGCATTCTATCTGTATTGCGTTCTGCGTTAGCGAGCTGGCGTTGGCCCATTTCGTTCAACTCTCCGAACACGCCTGCTTCGGACATCTCCAGATAGCCCTTAACGACAGTTAGAGGAGTCCGTAAATCATGAGTAATCATGCCCATGAACTGTTGCTTCAATCTCTCTACTTCCTTACGTTCGGAAATGTCATGACCAACACAGAAAAATAGTTTTTCGAAAGGAACCCAATGAACTGACCAATCCAAATCGATTTCATTGCCTTCTTTATGCTTTATGTGCGTCTCAAATCTCGCTTCAATTTCTTCCGCCTTAGCTGCAGACATGGACTTTTCCACTTTTTCGAGATCTTCATTCGCCAGGAGACTATGGAAACTTCTACCTAGCAGTTGTTCCTCGGAATAACCAAGCTTTGTTCGGCAAGCCGGATTGGCTGCTGTAAACCGCTTGTTCTGGTCTAAAGAGCAGATGACGTCGAGAGAGTGATCTATTAAGGATCGTTCCTTTTGCTTTGCGTTCGCCAGTGCATCCGCCATGTTATGGAAGGTAATGTCTACTTCGGCAATTTCGTCCTTACCACCAATTGGGTTCTGCAGTGGCAGGCCGCTTGCCAAGCGAAAACTATTGTCTAGCAAAACTCGCAGCCGGCCTGTGATTCGCTTGCTGAAAATCAATGCCACTAGAATTGCCAGGACGACATTCAAGCAAACTCCTGCAACGAGAAATACTTTGATGTGCTCTCTAAATTGAGCTTGGGCCAAATGACTCTCCTCGCTTTTGCTTTTCTCGTCTTGAGCCATGGAAAGCAAGTCGCGAGAAATCAGGCGTTTGACACACGAGCGTAAACGACGGCGAATCGAGTCCGATTGATCTAGAGAAATGGAGTCCCGATTAGCTCCGAGCGTGCTGCGAATATGGTCAACTAATTCAAAAGCCTCTTCGCTTGCTTCGGCGCATTTTTGAACAATGCGAACTTTGGGTGGGTCGTCTTTTACCGCCTGGAGAAGTTCCTGTAAGTCTGACCGGATCGTCGCAACCATTTTCCCGTAGTCTTCAGACTTCATTTGAGCGACCACTTCACCGCGTGTCAGGGAGCCTATCTCAAAGAGGTCCCGTATAAGTTTGTTCGAACAATTGCTAATTTGAGCCGACCGAAATGCGCGCGCAGATTCTGCATCCGCTTGTACGAGTAGTCTGGTCAGCGCCAATACAAACACGAGGCCTAGGATGAGTGGTACGAGTACGAGAAGAATGCCAGCTTTTGAAATATTCATTGGGATTGGCAGAAATGCCTTGAGGCCGGCATGGACGATTTATTTGAGCAAACTTGTGACCATCAAATAATTATTCGAAAAGATTGAGATCTGGATTCCCCAAAAGAAGGCTAGACCTGTCCATAGGCGGTCCTAGGTTGCGGGTTTCCCGAAAGGACCTAAATGCCCTTCTGCTCGTCGGAGCTGCTCGGCCTTTTTGCGGCAATTGTTGACAGTTTGACGAAGTTTGCCGGGCCGCGAGCGGCAATGGGAAGTCCACCGGTGATGATCAGATTGTCCTTGGGAGCGACATAGTCTCTTTTCAGGAGCGTGTCCTCGACGATGGCGAGGGTGGATTCGGAGTCGCTCACTTCGGTGAGCATTAAAGGCGTGGTGCCCCAGAAGAGGGATAATTGCCTGTAAACGTGAATTTGCTGCGTCAGGGCGATGATTGCTGTCGGTGGTCGGAATTGGGAAATGAGCCGGGCTGTTGAGCCGCTCTTGGTGAAGGCGGCAATTACCCGAGCTTTCATATCTACAGCCATGCTGCAAGCTGCGTGGGCGATAGCGTGCGCTGATGTAGGTAAATCATGTTCGTGCAGTCTTCTGAAGTCGAGACTTTCTTCCGCCTGGTGAGCGATCCGTTGCATCATCCGTACTGCCTCCACGGGATAGGCTCCCCGGGCTGTTTCCTCGGAAAGCATCACGGCATCTGTTCCGTCATAGATCGCATTGGCTACATCTGAAGCCTCGGCTCGGGTCGGGCGTGGGCGGCTGACCATTGAGTCGAGCATTTGGGTGGCTGTAATTACTGGTTTGCCTTTGGCATTCCCACGTCTTGTGATCAGCTTTTGCACCGGTGGGACTTGCTCAGGCGGTAGCTCTACACCCAGATCGCCGCGGGCTATCATGACACCATCGACGACATCAAGAATTTCTTCCAGATGGTCTATAGCCTCTGGCTTCTCAAGCTTGGCAATAACCAGAACCGGCGGCCAGTGGTGCCCAATCAATTCACGTAACTCTTCAATATCCTTAGCGTCTCTGACGAAAGAAAGGGCGACGAAGTCCACTTCTTGCTTAAGTCCGAAAGCAAGGTCCTGCTTGTCCTTTTCTGTCAATGCCGGGATAGAAAGACGGACGCCGGGGATATTGATCCCTTGATGGTCGTTGAGAGTGCCACCGTTGACAATCTCGCATTCAGCGTCAGTTTCAGTTGTACGGATGACTTTCAATTCGATCAAGCCGTCATCGAGCAGAATGGTGTCGCCGGCCTTAACATCCTTAGACAGGGGCGGGTAAGTCGTGCTGACGATCTCTTCTGTTCCGAGAATGTCTCGGTTGGTGAGCGTGAACTTATGCCCAGTTCTCAATTCAACCGGAGCGCTCGCCAATCGGCGAGTTCTCAGTTTCGGACCGGAGAGGTCGAGCAAGACGCCGACCGATCTGTCCAGGCGCTGGCTTATCTCGCGCACATCTTTGACGACGCCCTCAATCGCCTCGTGGTCGGCATGCGAACAATTGATCCGTGCTATGTCCATGCCAGCCCGGACCATCATTTCTATGGTCTCCGGTTTCCGGCAAGACGGGCCGATCGTGGCTATTATCTTCGTCTTTTTACTGAGGGTCACGGGAGCGCTGTAGGATTGTCCAACTGGATTGTCTTTCAAAGGTTTTCTTTCTTGTTTTAGTTCAACGGAACGCTCAGCAATTGACTTTGACATTTTCGATAATACCGCCGGGATAAAGCTTTTCGACTACGATTGAGCAAATTAACATCACTGGCTATTTTCTGTTGGTAATCCAAAGAAATGTCAACAACAATAATGCCGATTTACGGCGATTGGTAGTCTGGCGAACAACAGAAACCATAATGTTCTGGTTTTCTCTGTCTTGTATTCGGCACAGCTTGAAACCTGTTATCTGGGAGCGAAAGCTTCTGGCGAAACTTCCGGGAAGCAATTGTCGATTGACTCGAGTTCAGATACCTTTGCTTCCTCAATCTTGCCCGTGTTAATCATATCAACCAGCTCTTTGAAGCGACTAGTGTGCCCCTTAAATCGCTGAACCGCGTAGTCTTTGGCTTGACCGGTAGTGATCAAAAACGGCCAGTCGCTTGACTCGAGAAGGAGCAATTCGCGAGATGCTTGTCTCATAGCTCGGCCGAGCAAACCACCATTATGACCCGTATGGCGGGCGGCCAGTGATTGCATGGTGCGTTCGGCGTCGTTGATTATCGGCCACATCCATTCCGTGTCATTGTTCAGCCAGACTTGCCAGTGACCGCCGGAGCCCCAGGAAGACTCAGGCAATTCGATCGCCTGCTCCGGTTTATGATTTTCCAAATACTGGCTGGCTGTCTCCATGGTCACAGCGGTATAGGTGCGCATCTTGCGGATCACCTCTTTGATCCAGGCGATCCCCTCAAACCACCAGTGCCCAAATAATTCAGTATCAAAGCTGACCATGACCAGCCCCTGCTTGCCGGTGGCTTTGAGGTGGTCGGTCAAAGCTTGTTGGATAAAGCCCACGTAGTGGTCGGAATTCTCCCGCATTCTCACCTGCGCCGACTCGGGGTTATAGAGCTGCTTGTCGCCCAGGTCAGTTTTCTTCGAGGTGAGCTTCCAGTAGTGCAGACCGGAGCGGTCGTCTTTCTTGTGAAATTCGCGATAGTTGCCATCACCGGGATAGCCGTGCTCGGCCGACCAGACCTGAAAACCGGCCTCTTCGTGGCGACCGAGCACGGCTACCGGGTACTCTTTAAGCCAGTAAGCTTCAAAGGTGTCTAAGCCGGTTGCTGGGCGGGGCGGCGCCGGCACGTACTCAATCGAGCCGTATGGGCCAAAGACTCGCCGGACCTCGGCTGTTTGGCCGCCTTTGATCACGAATGATTCCGTGAAAAAGTACTTAATTCCCAAGTCATAAAGCCATTTTTCAACGCCTGGCCGATCTTTGGTTGCCGGGCGGTAGGCGCATTCAGGCAGCCAGAAACCCTTAGGGTCTCGTTTAAACATGCGCTTGTAGGATTCGACTCCGGTTTTGTACTGGGCAAATAGCGAACTATCAGTTTGCAGCAAAGGCGAGAAACAGTGTGTCGCTGCCGAGGTGGCAATTTCGATGGCGCCGAGATCTTGGTATTTCCTGAAGCCGCCAATGATATCGCGATGCCAGCGTTCTCTGTAATCGTTTAAGACCTGACTGAACCAGTTGATATAAAAGCGGGCCAAATGCAAAAGGTCAGCGCTTGGCGTTTCACCGCGGCTGCTGAAGCGCTTTTCGTCCATTTTGGCTGCTTCCAACCTGGTTTCCAGGAATTTCTCGAAACCGGCGTTCAGGTGCCGATCCGCCAATTGTTCGGCCAAAATTGGGGTGATACCGATGGTCAATTTGGCCGGTATGCCTTCTTCCCAGAGGTCAGCAATGGCGTTGAGCAGCGGAATGTAAGTCTCGGCCATGCATTCGTAGACGCTCTCTTCACCGAATGGCCACATGCCGGCTTTGCGGTAAAACGGGAGGTGGCTGTGGAGCATGAAAACGAAGGAACCAACACTCACGCAAAAACCCCTCGCAAAGCGGGACGATTAAGATGAAAACTCGCCAATCAAACGCGTAAGCCAGCGGACCTGGGAGATTGAACGAGCAGCGACACTAGCGAAAACCTGATTAGCTGCGGCACTGTTAACAGGAGATGACTATAGCAACTGCAAATTTCTTTTGCCACACGAGGTGCTTGAAACGTAACTATTCTTCAGGACGCGGTATCCTTTTCAAGTCGATGCCCAGCCTTTCTTTTTCAGTCAGCAGTCCTCGTGCTTAGCTAAAATTTCTGGACGGCCACATGTCTGATAGCGAAGAAAAAAGTCCGAACCCTAAAACTGCTGGCAAGCATGCCACGGAGCGAGCACCGGGCGAAAACAGAGTCGTCAAGCTCCTTGAGAAGAATCCCTTGGGGATGACCCTGCCGGAAATGGCTGGCGGTCCGCGCCAGCTTAAAAAAATACGTAGCTTAAGACCCTTGTTGGCAGAAGCAATAAAAACCGGCATGGTTATGCCGATTAGCCAGCGAGCCGGGCATACGGTCTATCGACTCGTCAAGTATCTGGGACATCGCTAATGAAGAGTTCACTTGGATACTGTTATCCTTGCGCAGGATAAGCTCAGCCAATAGATTTTGGGGAAGCAGACTAAATTCTTCGTTTGAGAAGGAGGGCAGATTGCCAGTAAGAATCGACAAAATTCAGGTCGGTGAGAACAATCCGTTTCTGATTATCGCCGGGCCGTGTGTGATCGAATCCTGGGAGATTACCTACAATACAGCCAGGTTTTTGAAAGATCTTTCCAACGAGCTGAACTTTTCTCTTGTATTCAAATCGTCGTACGACAAAGCTAATCGCACCTCGATTGACTCTTTCAGGGGGCCGGGCTTGAAGGATGGTTTGGCGCTCTTGGCTGAGATAAAAGCGAAGCTGGGCGTCGCCCTCTTAAGTGATATTCACGACGAGTCGCAGTGCCAGCCGGCGGGCGAGGTCCTGGATGTCCTGCAAATACCGGCGTTCTTGTGCCGGCAGACCGATTTGATCGTGGCGGCGGCACGCACTGGCAAGACCATAAACGTAAAGAAGGGGCAGTTCGTCGCTCCTCAGGATATGGGCAATGCGGTCAAGAAAATTGCTGATTGCGGCAATCCCAATGTTTTCTTGACCGAGCGTGGTACTACATTTGGTTACAATAATCTTGTCGTGGATATGAGAAGTTTGCCGATCATGCAATCTTTCGGTGTGCCGGTGATTTTCGACGCCACGCATAGCGTCCAACTACCGGGGGGTGGCGGCACCGTCTCTAGCGGTCAGAGGCAGTATGTTCCCACCCTTGCCAAAGCGGCAGTTGCCGCTGGATGCGACGGAATCTTCATGGAAGTTCATCCGAATCCCGATCAGGCAAAAAGCGATGGTCCAAACATGGTGCCTCTAGCTTTTGTCAAAGAATTAATTAGCCAGTGTTTGCAGATCAATGCGCTTAACCGGAAGCTTGCACCTTTAGCCTTGCCTGCTGTCGGACAGTGCCCTTCTCCGGTTTTGCAACGTTAGAAAATCGGCCGCCTTGCCAAAGAAAAATATAGCTCTCAATTATTGCTTGATTCTGTCGATAGTTTCCAATTTCGGCGGGGTTGCCTATGGCAAGAGTGAGACCCAGAGTTTGCGGAGAAAAGCGATCATTGCTAGCTCGCAAAATCTCAAGCAAGATGGCCTTGATGCAGACGAGATTGTCCAAAAGTCCTTGACGGCCTATGGTGGGCGAAGGCGGCTGCAGGAATTCAGCAACGACGTTCAGTTGAGCGGGCAGATTACTTATTTGAAGGAAGGCGGCCGTTCGTATCCATACAAACATGCGAGGAAGGAAGGACGATGGCGCAC
>PSRH01000286.1 GCA_003175915.1 Candidatus Melainabacteria bacterium
TTGACGATATAGTGCTCTCGGCCAACCTGGCCAAGGGTACCTTCTATTATCATTTCGAATCCAAAGAAGAACTCCTGGTTGCCTTACAAGAAGCGGTCCTATCAAAAGCCATAGAAAGTGTCCGCCAGAAACTGGCTAATGGCGCCTCGCCGCTCAAGTTGCTTGTCGACTTCGTGGCTGAGACAGGGCACTGGACGGAAGAGAACCCTGAATTTGCCCGAGCCGTCTTTCGGCAAAAGTCGGCGCAATTCACGCGAGGGGTTCTCGGTGCTGGCGTCAAACAAGGCAAAGATTGCACCAAGGAATTTCCCCAGGACTCCTTTCCTGGCTTGGTCATGGACCTGCTCAAGCAAGCGCAAAAGGTGGGCGAGATTCGCGGTGACGTCGAGACAAACGAGCTGGCCGGGCTGGTCATGCCGGTAATTATGCATGCCAAAGCAAGATGGCTTTTCAGGTCGGAAGGCTCCTTGCCGGCCCTTTTGGAACGCCGCCTCAAGCTATTGATCGAAGGGCTAAAGGCAGGCAGGCGCCCTAATGCGGCTGATTGATCATAAAAGTGGCAAACTCGGAGAAGAAATCTTGCATTACCTCTTTATGAGGGGTGAATTCGGGCGTTTCACCGATCGCCTGGTTCATATTTTTCACCCAGGCATCTCTTTCTTTCTGGCCGATCTTGAAGGGCATGTGCCGGGCTCGCATTCTCGGATGACCGCGTTCAAGACTGTAGGTATTGCGGCCACCGCTTCTCTGAATGAGAAAAAGAGCCAGGTGCTCCTTGGCTGGCGTCAGATCTTCCGGATAGAGCGGCCTGAGAATCTCATCCTGCTCCACCAAAGCGTAGAATGCTTCTACTAAGGAGAAGAAAGGCTTTTCTGAGCCGACCTTCGCATAGATGCTGCCGAATGGATCAAGCGCTTGCATTGGAAAAACCTGACTGATGACTCCCGAAGCATATAGCAAACGGGGGTTTGATCTTAGTTGAAGCGTGAACGATAATGCCAGCGATCGTGGAATTTAGTTTCGTTTTTTGACCAACAGGTGTCCTCAATGTTGCCTCTTGGCTATGGGCGGGGAAGATCTTTAGCAGGCGATGGGTTAGATAACCGCAATGGACATTAGTCAGCCACTGAGCGTTCTTATTCCAGAAGTCTGTGCGCGCACTGAGAAGTTGCTGGCCCAGGATCTGAAAATTGCCCAGTATCGCTTCGGCTTTTACAGAGTACCCTTTGGGCCAAAGAACAATGAAGACGGCCTGGTCTTGCAGATCTGGCTGAGCGATTTACCGTCGGAACACTTTCCCCACGAGCACCGCTATCAATTGCGGGCCCGCGTGCTCAAGGGTGCGATCACGAAGCACCTCTGGGAAGTAAAAAGTGATGCTCAGGGGAGCCATCAAACAGTTCGAGAAATTTGCCATGACTCAAGCCGCCGCGATTCCGAAGTTGGCGGGCGCGTCTCTGTCCGTTGCACCGAGACCAAAATGTACGAGGCAGGCGACATGTACGAGATTCCCTTCGGGCAAATTCACTCCTCTACGATTAATTCTTTCCCAACCGTAACAATTGTGGATAAGACAGGCTCGCAGGTCGACGACGGGCCGATTCACTACGCTCCGATTGAAAGCAACGGGGTGCAGTTGAAGGAATACGATCTATTCGGAAATCACGACAACGAACGGGCGAGGCAGGCGATCCTCAGCGTCTT
This sequence comes from Candidatus Melainabacteria bacterium, assembly GCA_003175915.1. GTDB lineage: Bacteria > Cyanobacteriota > Vampirovibrionia > Obscuribacterales > Obscuribacteraceae > PSRH01. The sequence continues at coordinate 1,705 of PSRH01000286.1, forward strand.
GAAGGAACTAAGCTTGGCGGCCAATTGCAAGTGATCTCGTGGCCAGCTGAACTGACACTAACCTCGGACCAGGGGCGGTGCAACTGTTGTTGAGATCGCTCAGCCGGCATGAACTCCCACGAAGTGGGTAAAACATGCTTGAATGTAAGAATTGCAGTCTCAGCAGATTGTGAGTCCGTCCCGGACAAGGGACATAGTGGCGCAGCGGAGAATATTGCGTTATATGAGTCAATCTCAAGTAACCCTACCAGCCCTGACTGAAGAAGAGAATACAGTCGTTGATCGTTTCGTAGAGCGATCGCAAGAGATTGTTCCTGGCGTTGAAGTGACGCTGGCGAAGCGCATCCTTCGGCCAGGTTCAAACCGTATAGTTTGTCTGGCCGCTCGGACGAGCGTGCCCATAAATGACGATGAAATGGCTTCAGTTTCGGATCTGGCTTTGCGTTTGTCTGACGGAACCAATGTCCGCTTATCACTTAGCTTTTTCAATGATGCTGTACGCGAAACCATCACTGAAACCGTTCATGAAACCGTTAATGAAACCGTATCTGGTGGCGCACCATTTAACCGCTACACTTACACCTATGATCCGAAACGCTATAGTGTGCGTAACGATTCCAAGCTTGGCACGGTGCTCTTCGGCATGTTTCTCATTGCTCTGGCAGGAGCCTATTCATTCACAAACAACCCATTCAATAAATACATTCAACTAAGCAAGTACATACCAGCGACAAATACCGCAAGCAATATTGTCCTTCCGCCGGGAGCACCTCCGTTGAAGACTGAGCAGGCGGGACCTCCTCAAAAGACTGCCTTTGTTGGCCCGGTACGACCAGTTGCCAGAATTGCAATGCTTCATCCAGTAAGAGCTTCTTTCAGGGTGCCAAGCTTCCACACTCATTGGTTCAGGGAAAGGCACAGCGCAGGCAAAATGAGAGCTACTGCTTCTCCGCAGCTGAAAAACGAGGAAATGCTCGTACCGCCACCGCCGGCTATTCCCGTGGCGCCCTACGAATTACCCGAGCAATTTCTTAAGCAAATTTCAGAGCTAAGCTTGCCGGGCAAGATGGTGAAACTTCCGGGCAAAGTAGAATCGAAGGCTCGACCAATTGCCAAGACCGATCCTGGTTCGAAGGCTAAGCAGAGCGAAACTGATGTCCAGAGTAAAGCCGGCGCGCTGAGCAAGACGCCTGCAACGACTAAAACTGCCGTGCAGGGCAAAGTTCCCCAACCGACAAATACTGCTGTGCAGAGTAAAGCGTCCGTGCCTATTAAAACTGCTGCGCCGACAAATACCGTCGTGCCGATCAACCCGACCGCAGAGGCTAGAGCGGCAAGACCAGCGCAGGTGCAGGAATCGGTTCAAGTAAAGCAAGAGCCGGCTGCGACCACTCGCCCTCATCCGACAGTACAAACTACTAGCGATTTTGCCTACAAAAACGTAACTGCTGAACCTGAGCTTGAGCGCATACCCGCATTTGACGTGCCCGCTCATTCGTCCGCACCGGTGCCTGGCAATGTCTGGACCAGTCCATCTTTGGAAAGAATTGCCCCGACAAGCCGTTAAGCGAAAACAGATCTCTTGACTAGTGCGATGGAGATGTTGCTTAAGCAAGCTCTTCGTGCCATAGTATTTCCTCTGAAAACCAGTGGTAGCAACAATGTGCTATCCAGGTGACTAATTCCTCGGTCACGGATTAGAGAGGCGATTGTGCGTTCACATACAATCTTGGCTGCTTTGGCAGCCTGCGTTTTTTCCATAGTCCCAGCGTCAATTTCAGCGATTGGATCAAATGTGTCCGACGGCGCGACCAATCAGAATGCGATTGCGCAGAACTTAGGACAATTAGAAGACAAGCTATTCGAACATAGTTATCCAAGTGAAGACACCGGTGAAAGACTGAATCGTCTTGAACAATTTGTTTTTGGCGATAAGCAAACGGGATCAACTAGCGATCGGGTCAACCGCCTTAAGTCGACGCTTGCAAAGAATGAAACGCAAGTCGCTCCGCCCAGCAACCCGCAACCGATACAGCCGAAGTCTGAGGCAGCACCTGCTTCTGCCAATAACCAGACTGCTTCTTACCCTAAGTTTGACTACACGAGCTACCCACGCGTGACGGCAATCGAAAAGCAGTTGCTCGGTACTACTTACGAGCACGATGCTTTGCCTGAGCGGATCGCCCGCCTTGAAACGAAAGCCTTCGGCAAGGTATCAACTTCTGACGATCTCGGCCGGCGGGTGGACACTCTCGACCAATATGCACTGAGGCACGATCTCTTTCGCGAAAATGCCAGAGGGCCCCAGGTGGCAATGAATCAACAATATATGGACCAGACGCCGGATGATTCACTTAAGGTGGCACCGCCGGTCAATCCCTTCGCGCCGGGAAACCAGATGGCTAGCGGCAGCGCTCAAAGAACCACGATCATGGAAACATCCGTGTTTGGGCGGGCTTTTCCTAATCGCCCTCTTGAGGAAAGAGTTCAACGTTTGGAAAAAAAGTTGGTTCCTTATGAACACAATTTGGCCAAGAATAATTTGCCGACCCGGGTCGATCATCTTTGGTCTATTTTGAGCGCAGCCAATAATCTGAATGATTCACCGAGTAATAACAGTATCATTGGCGCCAACCTGCCGAACCAGACGGTTAACCCGGTGAATAGTCAGGCCGCCAGCTCGAGTAGCGCATCCGATCAGACTCAGATTGCTCAGACAAATGGTCAACACCAGTCCTGGTTACACAGGCTGGGCAAGTTTGTCGCATCGTCACAAGCCTCGCCACAAAGCAACGCCTGGGACCAGTAGCAAATTCGTGGTCACTTCCTTAACTGTTATGGTGTTGGCAAGATTGATCGTCCGATCAGCTAATATACACATCGACACGAGTGTGTCTGGCAAGTGTGGATAAGCAGTTCAATCTGAGAAACGTTAAGTGGACATTCACCATATTCCTGAAAACGTCTTGCTTTTCAACTTCGTCTTGTATGGCTGCCTGCCGCTCTGGTTGATCATGGGATGTCTCGATTACTATTGCCACCGTCGCGCTGGTATCGAGAAGACAAGCGGTCTGAAAGAATCGTTTTACCACGCAGTGATGGGCGTCCAGATCGGCATTCCTGTCTTTCTGGGCTTGTACTTCGAGATCAATACTCTCTTGTTCATGGTTATGTTCCTCGTCCTCTTCTTTCACGAATGGGTCGCCCATCATGATGTTGCCTACGCGATGAAAACGAGGAAGATATCTATGTTTGAAACGCATGTGCACAGCTTTTTGGAAGTCATTCCTTTCGTGATTGTCGCGCTCATTGTGTTGATGAATTGGTCTAACTTTGTCGACTTTATTACTTTCAATTGGGCTGGGCATTGCGCGCTTGAATTGAAGAAGCAGCCGCTTGATTTGCAGTACATAACCGGTTACGTCGCGCTTATGCTAATTGCCGATGTCGCCCCGTATATGGAAGAACTCTGGCGCTGCTGGCGCCATCGCTCGCTTTCGCTGAAAGCGCAAAGCGCCGGCGAGTCGAGTTAAAAGGAGACCGTATGGCAGAAGCTTATATCGTAGGCACTGGTTCTTATCTTCCTGGCCCGCCAATTGGCAATGACCAAATCGAGGATGTGCTCGGATTCGTCGAGGAGAAATCTTCGCGATTGAAATCACGGATTTTGAAGAGCAATGGTATACGGTCGCGGCATTATGCTCTCGATCGTAAGCAACGCTCCACCCATCAAAACAGCGAATTGGCTTCAATGGCCGCGGAAAACTGTCTGATGCGATTAGGATTCGACCGCAAGAAGATCGATATGCTGGCAGTGGCCAGTACCCAGGGCGATCTGCCCCTGCCCGGCATGGCCAGCATGGTGCAGGCGCAAATGAACCTACCGCCATGCGAGATTCTCACTACGCATGGGGTTTGCAGCGCCGGCATGATGGCTCTTAAGAGTGGCGTCAACCAGGTGAGGTTGGCCGAGAAGAAGAACGTTCTCGTTGTCGCCTCTGAACTTGCTTCTCGCCTTTTAAAGCGATCGAGATATGAAGCGGCATCTCAAACTGTGCTGGACCTCGAGGCCGAATTTTTGCGGTGGATGCTCTCCGATGGTAGCGGAGCATTGCTCGTCCAATCCGAACCCGCAGCTTCCGGTCTTAGCCTGAAAGTGGAATGGATCGAAATCATCTCTTTCGCGTCTGACTTCGACCTTTGCATGTCGTGTGGCACAGCCGATCAATCTCTCTGGTCAACGCTTGCGCCGGAGAAAGAACCTGAGCTCAGTTTGGCGGCGGTCGGAGCAAGGCAGGCCGAAAGAACGGTTTTACAGAAAAGAAGTCACGAAAACGGCGAGCGATCCTGGCAAGATTATGCCACTTATGCCGAAGCGGAGGCGGCGGGAGCGCTTTTGATCCGGCAAAATCTGAGGATTCTCGACAATATAGTGAAAGTGGGAGTGGACGGTTTCCTGCGGTTGATTCAGGCCGGTAAGATCTCGGCAGATGAAGTGGATCATTTCGTCTGTCACTATTCCTCGCACTACTTCCGCGGTAAGATTCTGGAGCTTTTCAAAATGTGCGGTTGTTTGATTCCAGAGGAAAAGTGGTTCACTAATTTGTACACCAAAGGCAATACCGGTTGCGCCTCAGCCTTCATAGCTCTGGATGAGCTATTTTGGTCAGGACGCTTGCAAACTGGCCAGGTAATATTTTGTGTGGTTCCGGAAAGCGGGCGCTTCACCACGGCTTATATGAAGTTGACCGTCGTTTGATAGAGGAGTGGCAGGATGGTCGTTACAGAAAAGGAATTGACTCTCAACGCAAGAGCGCAAGAGCTTTTACGTAAGCTGCTTCTAGTCTGGTTGGACTTCGAGCGAAGCCTGGGAAAAATTCCCATTCTCAGGCGGCTTGAGCAGGGGAGATTTACCGCTGACGACTACAAGACCCTACTTCTTAATCTGCGCCCCCAAGTAATCGAGGGTTCGCGTTGGATAACCCGAGCCGCTTCCAGTTTCACCTCTGAATTCGCCGAATTGAGGTCGAAAGTTATCGGTCATGCTTATGACGAGCATCGTGACTACCAAATGTTGGAAAGTGATTTCGTGGCTGTCGGTGGTGAGTTGAAAAATATACGATCGGCGCCAAGGAACATCGGCACGGAGGCGCTCGCCTCTTTTCTTATGCAGCAGGCATCTTTGCCCAATCCCGTCGATCTCTTAGGGGCAATGTTCATTATTGAAGGTCTCGGTCAAAAGATGGCCCAGGGCTGGGCTCAAAAAATTCAACAAGCACTGGGCGTTTCGGCTGATGCCACAAAGTTCCTGAGCTATCACGGTCTAAATGACAGCGAGCATCTGGCTAAACTTCACTCAATTCTCGATAGCGATGCGGTAACCAATGAGACAGCACCTCGTATTTTGAAAACGGCCAAGGTGGTAGCGCGGCTTTATCTTCTCCAGCTGGAGGAGCTTGATAATGTATAGCCGCACCGATCCATCGCTGTTGGATGTGCTTGCTAAAGACGATACCCTGCCGATCGATCCGACGGTGATGCAATGTTGGATTGCCAATTTGCGGCACCCTTTTAGAGCAACAGTTATGCACGTTTGCAGGCTTACAGCGACAGTATCTCTTTGTCTTACTTACTTTTTGAAACGCCTGATTCCCATTCAGTTCTCGGCCCATGACACGCTGCAAGCGACCATTTGCTGGTTTATGAAATACTGCGTTACCCCGGAAGCGAATTATTTGATATTGCGCCATTTTTGGACCGAGTCAAATGTCATCAACTTTATCATTGCTAACTCGCGCCATCGTGATGCCGATCCGGTCAAGCTCTATCCCAAGACGATTGACGACCTGATGACTGATTCGTTCATCATGCACGATATTGTCTTGTTTAATGCTCTTTATGATCTGGGTAGTACCGAAGGCGAGGCATGGCCGGTAGCGAAAGACAGACTGGATTTTTCGCTTTTAAAAGAAATCACTCTCACTCCTGAAATTAGCAAGAGAAAGCCGACCCAGTTTCTTGACTTTGAGACGGCTCATGAGCTTTTCAAAGCGCTGTTTTGTCTATTGCTGAGCGCCGATGAATACGAACGTTCGATCAATTCACTGCAGTTCGATCAGACGCTGGCACTGCGGATAGCACGCATAGTTGGCGATCCGGAAGCCGTATTTATGGTGTCGAATGCTTTTCCTCTGTTCATTGTCGGTCCTTTGCGCCTCTCGCAGAGATTTGTCATGCACGGTCTGACTACCGAACATTTGCACGCTTATTTGATGAGACTCAAGAAGGAAAGTAGAGGCGCGGGCAGGGCGGTCGTCAAGGGCGAAAACTAGCGAAAGGCGAATCTTCAAAGTAAAGGCAATGCCGGCGGAAAAGCCCAAGCCAGACCCATTCAAAGATCCAAGAATCACGGCTATGACCGCGGTCATTCTTACGCTCATCTGCCCGTTGCTTTTGCGGGCTGTCTGTTATCTTGTCCTGACCTTCTCCGCCATGGCCATATATGTGGGATTCTGTGGCGTGCGCGCTTCTTACACTAAGAATAGATCTGGCTATCTATTTCTTAGTATCATTGGCATGATTGGCGGATTGGTATTCTTTGCGATAGGTTTGATTATGGGCTATGCAGAACTGAGTCGGTAATATGAAACGCGGGCAATTGAGTACTTGGGGTGACTTACGGACGATCATCGAGCCATTTAAGATCAAGATGGTCGAGCCGATTAAATTTACTACTCGCGGACAGCGAGAGGCGATTCTTCAGCGGGCTCACTTCAACTTATTTCAAATTGCTGCTGAGGACGTGATCATCGATTTGCTCACGGATAGCGGTACAGCCGCGATGAGCAGCGAACAGTGGGCGGGCATGCTCAGGGGCGACGAATCGTACGCCGGTGCCAGCAGCTGGTACCGATTCGAAAAGGTGATTCGCGATCTGACCGGTATGAAGCACATCTTGCCGACGCACCAGGGCAGGGCCAGCGAGCGAATCTTGTTCGAGTTGGTGGGCGGTGAGGATAAGGTCATTCCAAACAACAACCACTTTGATACAACTCGTGCCAACATCGAACACTCCGGTGCAGAAGCGGTCGATCTGGTCATTGACGAAGGCTTAGAAGCAAGCAGCCGGCTGCCCTTTAAGGGAAACCTCGATCCGAGCAAGCTTGAGGCTTTGATAAAAAAGGTGGGAGCAAAACGCATCCCTTTGTGTTTGGTGACCGTCACCAATAACAGTAATGGTGGCCAACCTGTAAGTCTGGAAAACTTGCAACAGATTAAGGCCATTTGCCAACGGCACCGGATCCCTTTCTGGCTTGATGCCTGCCGGTTCGCCGAGAATGCTTACTTGATTAAGCAACGAGAAGAAGGAATGGGCAATTTAAGTGCGCGCGAAATCGCCAGCAAGATGTTTGCTTTGGCCGATGGTGCCATGATCAGCGCTAAAAAGGACGGGCTGGCCAATATCGGTGGCATCTTGATGATGCAGGACGACAAGTTGGCGGAAAAAGCGAATAATCTTCTCATTCTTACTGAGGGTTTTGTCACCTATGGCGGCCTGGCCGGACGAGATCTTGAAGCAATGGCCCAGGGTTTCACTGAAGTCTTAGAAGAAGACTATTTACGTTATCGCTTGCGAAGCGTTGAGTACTTAGGTGAGCATCTATTGAAAGCCGGTGTTCAGATTGTCGAACCGCCCGGAGGGCATGCAATATATCTTGATGCCACCAGCTTCTGTCCACATATCCCGCCTGATCATTTTCCAGCGCAGGCCGTTGTTTGCGGTTTGTATCGCCATGCCGGTATCAGAACGGTGGAAATCGGCAGCGTCATGTTTGGTGCGAGCTCAAAAGCTGAAAACACCACGAAATCACCAATGGAACTGGTGCGCCTTGCTATTCCAAGAAGGGTGTATACGCAAAGCCATATCGATTATGTCATCGAAGCAGTGGTGAAGGTCCATCAACAGAAGGAAAAACTGAAGGGACTGCGCATCGTTGAGCAGACCTCGGCACTGCGTCATTTCACGGCGAAGTTCGAAGAGATCGCCTGACTGAATTGAGCGGACTGGTCTATGAAAAAGGAAATAACAGAGATGATAAGAATTTTGGCGAGCACCATCTTGATGGTCGTAAGTTTATTTTGCAGCTGTGAGGCTTTTGCTCAGAGTGTCCCTAGTCCTTATCAATTGATCGAGCGCCAAAAGCAGGGCAATCAGCGTTACCTTACTTCCGATCAAGTGATCGAGCGCTTAAAGCAAGGCAACCAGCGTTACCTTACGGGTCTGAGCGAGCATAAGCGTATCGATGTCGAAAGGCGGGTGGAGACAGCTAAATACGGGCAGAAGCCCTTGACCACTATTCTGGGTTGCTCGGATTCACGAGTGCCGCCTGAGATTGTTTTCGATCAGGGGTTTGCCGAAGTTTTCGTAGTGCGAGTAGCCGGCAACGTTTCCGGAGAAGACCAGTTAGCATCAATCGAATACGGCACGGCATATCTAGGTACGCCGGTGCTCCTTGTGCTCGGACATTCTAAATGCGGCGCGGTAGAAGCGGCAATCTTAGACGAGAAGCTACTGGGCAGCCTGCCTTGTCTTATTGGAAAGATTCATCCGGCGGTTAAAAAGGTACAAGAGAGATATCAGAGACATCCTGAGCTTAAGCAAGATATGTTCGTTGACGAATGCGTTAAGGAAAACGTCTGGAATACGATTGAAGAAATCTTTCGGAAAAGCCCGATCATCGCCGAACGTGTCAGGAAGAACGAGCTGAAGGTGGTTGGCGCAGTAAGAGAAATTAAGACTGGCAAAGTCGAATGGCTTGGCGAGCACCCAGAGCAAGGTCGCTTTCTCTCGCAAGCGATAAAATGATTGTCTCAGGCCAGCCTTTAGCGAGTCTTTGACAAAAGCCACAAGCAGAAGCAAGCTTGAAACATGGCCAGTCCGCTCGACATGTTTCTGCTCTCACCAATGGCCACTATGCGACCTTGCCAGAAGTTGCTCCAGGCATGAGAATTGGTAGTCATCCATAAAGCATCAACCAATCCCCATAGACCAAGGAACCTGAGAATTAGGTTAAACATGGCAGTTCCCTCGTGGAAAACAAATCACTTTATGGCCACGATTATGGCAGATTTCTAGATTGAGAATCTGGCAGTTTCGAGGATCGTTGCTCCCTCGCGATAGGGCATTACTTTCAGGCGCTTCGCAACTTCGATGGTAATAATCAGGTCAGCAAGCGCATCATGGACGCTCTTGTTATCGATGCCCATATGTTCTGCAAGCGTGCCCAGCTTGAAGTTGACAAGCTGTGAGTCGAATTCCGGTTTGATGCGGGCCACGTCCAGGACGTCTAGCCAGGGTACCTTGTATGGCGGTATCGTGATGCCTTGCCGCCTCCATAGCTCATCGAGAAACTGCAAATCAAACTTGCAGTTGAATCCAGCGAAACGCGGTTTGCCAGAGGTAAGACTGGCAAAATTGCTCAGGGCCTGCGCCACTAAAGCCTCATCGGGCGCCATCTCCAATTCCTCAAGCCTAAGTTGATTGATAGATAGCGCCTCGGGTGTGACGATGAGACTTGGATGCGGCTTTACGTAACTCATGAAATAGCTTTGCACGCAGAGGTTTTGATCGGTGATTACAGCAGCTATTTGTAATACCGAATGGCGATCTGGCGTGAGACCACCCGTTTCGAGATCAACAAATAAATAAGAACCACCGGCGCTATGCTCCTGAGTTTGGCCAAGGTTCAGTGCCTCAACTACCACTTCTATGCCTCCGTTTTTGTCCGCGCACCTTTTTCAATGAATTGTACTTTCCTTTTCGCTAACATTGTCGCCAATATTTTAGCTGCCGAATTTAGCTAAATATCCCAGCTTGCGCGCCTCCTCAAAGAAAAAGTGAAACACCAAACCACAGACAACCATGTAGGCGACATTGAGCAAGAAGGCCATTTGGACATAGGTGATATCCAAGTGTCCCTGAGCAAGATATTGCCTTAAGCCCTCGAAGACATAGGTCGAAGGAACACACCAGGCCACAGGCTGAAGCCAAGCCGGCAGGACGCTGACTGGATAAAAGACAGCGGATATCGGCTGTACCAGGAAGGGCAATGCCCAGGCCAAGCCTTCTGCCGGCGGGCCCCAGCGCAGAATGAAACCGGTGGTGAACAATCCCAATGCCCAGCCCATCAACAACAAATTGACAAACAACAGAGCGGCACCGATACCGAGAATCAAAAAGTTGAATGAATAAAGGAAATATGCCAGAACACCCAATAGGCACATGACGATCACTGACTGGATCAGTCCTACGATATAGGTTGCCGTCACATACTCACTGGTTCTTATCGGCGAGGCGAATATATTGAGGAGGTTACGCGACCAGACATCATCCAGGAATGATACGCAGACCACTTGCTGGGAACGATAGAGTATATTCCAGAATATGATCGCCGCAATCAGGAACGTGATCAAGCTGGGCACCACATTCCCTACTTTGAGCATATAGACCGTGACAAATCCCCAGACCAATAAATCGATTACCGGCCAGAAGAATATATCCATAATCCTGAAACTGGTTCGCGACCAGATCAAGATATATTTGAGGATGAGCGCTTTAATGACTCTCAGATTCATTGTCTTTACACCTTTTGGCTAACTGGGTTTCTGGCGATTGTGATAAACACTTCTTCTAACGTCTCACTGCCGTACTTTTGCAGGATCTCGTCAGCCGAGCCTTCGGCGATGATTTTGCCGTGCTGCATAAAAAGAATCCTGCTGCACAGCTCGTGCACATCAATCATGTTGTGTGAAGTGTTGATGATCGTCATGCCTGTTTCTTTGTGAAGTTGAGCGAGGGCCTTGCGCACCTTGTCCGCTATGTCTGGATCGAGACTGGCGGTAGGTTCGTCAAGGAGCAGTAACTCCGGATCGTTCAAAAGCGCCTTACATAGATTGAGGCGAGTTTGCTCACCGGAAGATAGCCGGCCTGTTGTGTGATTGCTTAGATGAGAGAGCTCGAAAATACCAAGCAATTCGTCAATTTTTTTCCTTTTGTTCTTCACCCCATAAATTTCGGCGAAGATATAGAGGTTCTCCCAGACCCTGAGATTGTAAGGAAGGAATTGATAGGCCGAGGCGAAATTCATTTTTTGGAGAATTTCGACCCGGTGGGCAGGCATGGCTTTGCCAAAGATCTGGATCAAGCCGCTAGTTGGCGTAGTCAGGCCGAGAAGCATATGCATCGACGTGGTCTTGCCGGCACCGTTTGCCCCTAAAAGACCAAGAATCTCACCACGCCTCGTGTCAAAGCTGAGCCCGTCGACGGCGGTTCTTTCGCCGAAGGCTTTACTGAGGTTTTTCACTTCGATGACCTTGTCTGTCATAACACAACTCCTGATAAGAAAAAGGCGCACAATTGAGACGGCAAAATGGCGGCTGCAAAGCAATGTAAGGATGAGCAAATCTGACCTCTGTCAGAAGGCATCCTCAGTACAACTTGCAACCGCCTGCTATCCCTTAAAGGGCTGCCGCGAATATCAAACCATTTGTACGCCGAGAACGCCCGTCAATGCCCGCCGGGCTTTCCGTCGATAAATACCGAAAACGTTCTCATAGCAATTTCCTGTTACTAAAAAGTAGTGCGAACTACCAAGGTACCTTAAATTTGCAAACTTGGCAAGAAGCAAGTTTAACCGCCAATCTCTGGCCAAGAGCGTGGTACGATGCAAGCTGGGTCGAGCTTTGAGGGCATTTCTATGCCGGATTGGGAAGAGGATGATGCGGGCGGGTCGGACGAGGCAATCCTGACTGAAAGCAAGCAAAAGCTTGAGAAACCGCCCCTTTATAAAGTCCTTTTACACAACGACGATTACACAACTATGGACTTTGTCGTCTTTATCCTGGAGACCGTCTTTCATAAATCGGAAGCGGACGCCTATAAGATAATGATGGCCGTTCACCAGCAGGGTATTGGCGTCGCCGGCGTCTTTACCTATGAAATTGCCGAAGCGAAAGTCGATAAGGTGACCGAACTTGCCCGGGCCAGGGAATTTCCTCTCTTATGCACCCTGGAACAAGAATAATTTGTTAACGGGATGCTATTTTATATTTGGGATCCAGAGAGAGCAAGATGATTACCAAGGAATTGCAGGATACGCTCAACGCAGCCTTTCAGGAGGCAGCCAGGCGCCGCCACGAATTTGTCACGCTTGAGCATTTGCTCTTTGCCCTGTTGAAAGAAAAAACCGGCAGCGACGTCGTCCGCAATTGCGGTGGTGACGTCGGCAAACTTAAGGATGATCTGGAAGCCTTCTTTCAAGACAATCTCGAGGCTGTGCCTCAAGAGTTTGAACAAATGCCTGAACCGACCGCTTCCTTCGAGCGCGTGCTTTCCCGGGCGGCCATGCAAGCCGAATCGTCTGGGGCCTACACCATAGACGGTGGCAATGTATTGGCGGCAATGTTCCAGGAAAGGAGATCACACGCCGTACACCTGTTGGAAAAACAGAACATCACCCGAATGGATGTTCTCAGCTACATATCTCATGGCATTTCGAAAATCGGCGCATCTCCGTCAGAAGAGCCCGCTCCTGAACGGGTCGGTGGCGAAGAGGAAGGCCCGCAACGTTCGCGCGATCCCCTGGCGACGTTCACCGTCAATCTCATTGAACGGGCTAAGGCAAACAAAATCGATCCTTTGATCGGCAGAGAATCGGAAGTGAAGCGGACGATTCAGGTTTTGTGCCGACGCCGCAAAAACAACCCGATTTATGTGGGTGATCCTGGGGTGGGCAAAACGGCCATTGCCGAGGGTCTGGCCCTCAAGATTCAACGCGGTGAAGTACCAGACGCCCTTAAGAAATCAGAAGTGTACATGCTCGATATGGGGGCGCTCATCGCCGGCACCAAGTATCGCGGCGAATTCGAACAACGCTTAAAAGCGGTGATTAAAGAATTGCAGAAAAAACCAGGCGTCATACTCTTCATTGACGAGATCCACACCATCGTCGGCGCCGGTGCGGTAAGCGGCGGTTCGATGGATGCTTCCAATATTCTTAAGCCGGCACTGGCCAGCGGCGAATTACGCTGTATAGGGTCGACTACTTATCCGGAATATAAGGCTGCGTTCGATCGCGATAAGGCGCTGGCCCGGCGCTTCCAAAAGATCGATATCACAGAGCCGAGTATCGACGATACGATCAAAATACTGATGGGCTTGAAATCGTATTACGAGGAATATCACGGCGTCGTCTATACGGATGAAGCGGTGAAGTCAGCAGCGGAACTCGCGGGCAAGCATATAAATGACAGATACTTACCTGATAAGGCAATCGATGTGATCGATGAAGTGGGAGCCTCGGTCAAACTGCTCAATCAAGAAGAGCGCAGCTCTCGCGAAATCACTACTCACGACGTGGAACTGGTCGTCGCCGGCATGGCCAGAATCCCGCCTAAATCAGTTTCGGGATCTGACAAGGAACGCTTGCAGAGCTTAGAGAAGGATCTAAAAGCGGTTATCTACGGACAAGATCACGCCATTGAACAAGTTGTAAGAGCGATCAAGCTCTCTCGCTCCGGTTTGGGTAATCTCACCAAACCGATCGGTTCTTTCCTGTTCTCCGGCCCCACCGGAGTTGGCAAAACCGAATTGGCCAAACAATTGGCCCGCGTGCTTGGCGTCAATTTTCTCCGCTTCGATATGAGTGAGTACATGGAGAAGCATACCGTCTCTCGGTTGATCGGGGCGCCGCCCGGTTATGTTGGATTTGACCAGGGCGGGTTGTTGACCGACGCCGTTTCTAAGACACCGCATGCGGTGCTAGTTTTGGATGAAATAGAAAAGGCACATCCTGATTTGTTCAGCATTCTGCTCCAGGTCATGGACCATGCCACCTTGACTGATAACAACGGCAAGAAAGCCGACTTCCGCAACGTCATTTTGATCATGACCACCAACGCCGGCGCGCGCGAACTGACCGCCGCCGATATCGGTTTTCAATTCGCTGCCAAGGCACCTGAACAGGCCCCCGATAAGCCTACTGAAGAAAAGGCCCCGCCCAAGAAAGAACTTTCGATCGGTATCACTAAAGGAAAGGACGCCATCGAAAGAACCTTCAGCCCCGAATTTCGCAACCGGCTGGATGCCTGGATCGCCTTCAATGCCCTCACTCATGCCGAAATTATTCGAGTGGTCGATAAGTTTGTCGAAGAAGTGCGCCAGCAACTGAAAGAGAAGAACGTCGAGATTGACCTCACAGAAGGCGCCCGCCAATGGCTGGCCAAGAAAGGCTTCGATCGCCTCTATGGCGCCAGACCAATGGCCAGATTGATCCAGCAAAAGATCAAAGAACCGCTGGCCGAACAATTGCTTTTCGGAAAACTCGAGAAGGGCGGCAAAGTGAAAGTCGACGAGAAAAACGGCGAACTCGCCCTGGATTGCCAAGAGAGCTAGCCGAACAGTTTTTGTAAAAGCAGGCTGCCGTAAAAGCCCAGTAAGGTAAAATCGCAAGAAAAGTCAAGAAATTGCCGAGCTGGCAATCTACACTAAGCAGCATTCTATGGATTACACCAAAAGCATACTTGCTGCCATCGACTTTATCGAGGGACATCTTTTTGAAGATTTTACGCTCGCTGAAGTCGCGGCTGGCATTGGCTTCTCGGAATACCATTTTCATCGCATATTTCACGGGATGCTGGGAGAGACCATGGCTAGCTATATTCGAAAGAGAAGAGTCTCGGAGGCGGCAAAGCTTTTGAGGAACTCCGGTCAATCGATCTTCGAAATTGCCTTATTGTGTCGTTTCGAAACGCACGAATCATTTGCTCGCGCCTTCAAGAAAATCTACGGCATCAATCCTGGTGAATACAAAAAAGGGAAAGCCGCTCTGGCCTCACGCCATAAGGAAAAGATGACACTGTCGATAATCGAACACCTGCAAACGGGAATATGCCTGAATCCACGTTTTCAATACTGGGGTCCCGAATTGGTTGTCGGCACTGCCCGCGCTTGTTCGGAAGGTGGCTTCAATGATATCGAGCGTCTATGGGACTCCTTTCTAAAAAGAAAGTGTGAGATAGTGCACGCTAAAAAGGAAAATGCTCTAGGTGTTTGTATGGGAGAACATCCGGATGTGGCGAAGAACGCCGGTGAAACCTTTGTCTATGTGGCCGGCGTGCCGGTGTCGGAATTGACTGAGCTGCCAAAAGGGATGGTTTCGTTAACCATACCGAAGAGAAAGTACGCCATTTTCACTCACAAGGGATGCCTCGATGCACTGCCCCAGACGGTCAGTTACATTTGGGGTACTTGGATACCCAAGAACGTAGAAGATTATGGCCAGTCTGCCGGTCTCGATTTTGAGCTCTATGACAGTCGTTTTCAGACAGACAGCCGCTCGGGCGAATTTGACATATATGTACCAGTCTCAGCACCTCGCTGACTGACGCTCGGCAAATGCAATCACAACTATGATAAGGAGGTCCATATGAAGTCTGGCCAAGGTATTTCCTTTGGGCAAACTGTGGCAGGTAATACCTGCCTAGAATTACTCAATCACTATCGACAATTCAGCGCATTCACGTATGCCGGACCGTATCACAGGCTGATCCAGTATGAGCTTCCTGACGATGTAAGAGAAGTTGGTAGGTTGCTGCGCAGGCAGATCGTCCACCGTGTCACTCTCGCCAATGGAAACACTGGTTCTAATAGCGATCTCCGTTACGGAGATATGACGAAAGTCCCCTGGTGGCGGCAACCTGAGGATGATAATTTCCCAACAGCGGCGGCGATGTTGGCTGAACTCTTCAGGCGGGACGAACAGGGCTTCAGCCTCGAAAGAAAAGTCGAGAACAAACTGATTGTCACCTGCCGCTTCGTGGCCATTTTAATGGCGTCCGTACTCAAGTGCAAAGGTATACCAGCCAGAGTACGTTCTGGTTTCGATCCGTACACTTCGCCTCGACCTGGAAAAAGTTGCGACCATTGGATTACCCAGTATTGGCACGGCGAGCAACGACGTTGGCTGACAATTGACGTCGATAATTGCCTAGAAGAACTTGATTTCGACCCGTTCGATGTCCCCCCCGAGGTTTTCGATTGGTCGGCTGAAGTCTGGCTTGCAGCCCGGGAAGGGAAGGTCGATTCGACCCGATTTTGGAACGCCGGAGGGTTCGAAGGACTGATGCCCATCGCCTGGGCGCTCTTCGATGATTTTCATTGCTTGATGAATAACGAAATCATCTACAACCACATCCCTAAGCAAGTTGCCATCGGCGAGTTTGATCGGATAACCCTAGCGAACTTAGAAAAAATGGATGATCTTGCTCGCTTAATGCTCCAACCAGACGAGAATTTCAACGCCCTTTGCCAGATCTGGCAAGCCCAAGCTGATATGCGCTTGCTCTCGGGATCTCTGCTGAATTGAACTTGAAAAAATAGGACATCATATCGAGTTTGACGTGGCAATGTTATGGCACGTCCATGGCGATGTCTTGAGGGCGACAGCCCC
>PSRH01000261.1 GCA_003175915.1 Candidatus Melainabacteria bacterium
GAACTGCGCCCAGCCGATAACGACCTGGCTGAATGTACCGCCAGTACGATCGTTGCCCGAGGCTTCTACGATTGGTTGCGCAGCAATTACACACTACCTAAGATCGGCTCACTTTTTGAAGCGATCAATCGCTCGATAGCGAACTCTTCGAGTTCAAACGTATTCGTCCTTGAGATCACGGCTCAGGGAAATACGGTGATATCAGCTTTGCGACAGAACCCATTTCAAGACTTGCGCATAGCAGAAAATCAACTCTACGGGATCAACGCGCAACCGGTGCAGATTGGAGCAAACAACTGGACCCTAGTTTGCCGAGATGAAGTCTACGCAGCTGGAACGACTTTTGGTGGCAAACACGCCGGACAACCTCTGGCAGGCAATCCAATCAATTGGGCCCAACTCAATTCATACGTCGATGATAGTTTTGCCGCAGCCGCAGCCAGCAGGATGCCAGGCGGTATCACGATAAGCGGTGATAAGCAGCCGGGTGGGGCAATACCGCTATCTGGAGTGCATTTGAATCTGGATAACAAGCAGGCAGCAAATCGCGACATTCGTACCTCTAATTGTTCCGCCGGCTTAGCCAGTGAGATTCGTATTTCATCTCCTACCGCGCCAAACTGAGAAAAGGTTGATCAAGGTTGACTATAGCCATCACTAAGCGTCTTCAAGAAAGCTACTATATCGCCTTCCTCAGCTTCTGTAAGACCGAGATTGCCGATTTGACCAGGTTGTCCGGAAGGATTAAGTAGTGTAGCCGCCGCTGAATACTCAGGGGCAGGCCATAGTGGTTTCCCTTTGAGAGATTGGTAGGGATCGTCTTTCGTGAAGTCGATAATTTCTCCGCGCAAGCTGGTCAGATTCCTGGTGTTATAGAAATGGACTACGTCTTTAAGGCTCTTAAAGTAACCATTGTGCATATAGGCCTTCACAAAGCCCGGGTACGGGCGCTTATCAACGTTGCGAAGCGTAGGAACTTTGAAAGCTCCATTCACCGCTAGAAAATCTCCCTGACCATTGCTGCCCGGCCCGATATTACCCGGGGGCAAACCTTTCTCAGGATAGAGAAAATTCCCCAAACCAAAGTCGACATAGTCCCATCCAAACGGATTGTATCCAAGCGGATTTGCCTGTTTGTTTGTTTCATAATAATAGGGGTTATTCAGGTTTCTCGGAACGCCTATGTTCGTGTAGCAGTATTGAGTCCATAGATCAGGGCCCTTATCATGCTCAATTTGGATCGCGTGACAAACAACGCATTGAGCAGACTTGTGCATGCGTATGTCCGAGCCACTAGTCTCAAATCCAGTGACAAGTTCAAGGCCGTTCTTTTCCGATGGGGTAAGTTCTGCTTTGCTCGCGAGGTAAGCGTCATATTTTGAGGAGAACGGTGAAACCTCTTTCGAATTCTCGAAAGCCATAACAGCTTCAGCAAGGCAATCTAGAACTTTGTCCGTCGGTTGATCAAACATGGTCGGGCCAAAAACGCTACGGAAGAGAGGCGCATATTCTGCTTTGCGGATTTTTTCCACAACCAAATGCGGTGCAGGGGCATTGTCGACGACGTTGTTCATCTCATTGGGATGCACCAACGGTAAAAGCACTTGCGACTTCAGATCGGGCTTGCGTCCATCCCTGAAAAAACCACCGACATACGACTGCAAGTCTCGATGAAAAACTGGTGGCCCAGACGGGCAAAATTTCAAATAGGCTATCGTAGGAGGATTGCGACTCTCGCAACGGGTAGGTAGTACACCAATACCAACTCCATATTTCTCATTGATTTTGGAATCAAGGGAACCAGCATAACCCGCCTCAGGATTGTGGCAGCTTGCACACGACATCCCGGACGGATTGGAAAGATTTTTATCAAAGAAAATGTTTTTGCCAAGTCTTTCCATTGGCGAAAGGGTAGTACTTTGATTTTTACCAGAATTTTGCTGACTCAGGCCGGGATCAGTCTTTTTAACTTGCCCAAAGGCGTTATCAACTAAGAAGTAGTGCTTGGTTGTCATCGACATTGCGATGATCATCAGCAGTATCAGCCAGGAAATCTTCCTGCGCACTCTACATCTCAGCCCTGGGTCGACGCAAGGGAACATTGAAACCAGGTCGGGCACCGCTTGCATTTAACGTGAACGTGGCACTACCGAAATTGGTTACTTCAATAGTGTGCGGGCCTGGGTTGCCAGTAACATTTATCGATATAGGCGGCAACGTCGTGCCTGCTCCAAAGCCTAATTTACCGGGGCCGCAATTGACCACAGGTAAGTTAGATACACTGACGCTTCCGTCAATCTTAATAGCAAATGGTTCAGATGGATTGACAGTGCCACAAGCGCTTACTTGAACGAGCGTGCCCGAGGGTCCATGATCGGGCGAAAGAGCTACTGCGCTGGGCGTGTTCAACGCTTGCGTGGCAGAAGACGCTACAGGGCTCGGTATTGGGGTTAAGACTTGATTTGCGGCAGGATTAGGCGGAACAACCGTAAAAGTCGTGGCACCGCCATTTTCTACGCTCCCGTCGCTATAGTGATAGGTAATTGCCACACTGTGGGCGCCCAGCGGTAAATCCATTTTGATGCTCAGTGGATCATAGGAAACTTGAAGCGAATTTACCGGGATGCCAAAACCGGCATCAAAACTGCATTCGTGCGCCGGTGGATTTGATGGAGAACTGGCAGCCACTTTGCCGTCAACCAACACGTCATAGTGTTCGACCGGGTGTTTACCTGGAGTAATGCAGCCTGTTTTCACTGTCACCGTGCTACCGGTCACGCCCTTGTAGCGTGATAACTCAGGTGTCATATTCCAGTTCTGTGCCTGGGCGGAAAGACCACCGGAAAGCGCCCAAGAAACGAGCAAACTGACAACAGGGTGTTTCCAAATCAGTCTCATGACCGCTCCCCCCTTTCAGTGTTTTATATTTTAGCGTTATCCGTCCTGCTATTCGACGGTCACGGACTTGGCCAAGTTTCTTGGCTGGTCGACGTCTTTTCCAAGTGCTTCAGCTACGAAATATGAAAAGAGCTGCAACGGTATAACCGTGAGAAGCGGACTGAAGAATTCTTCAATGGGCGGAATTCTCAGTACCGTGTCGAACAGTTTCTCAACCTCTTTATCACCTTCGACCGCCACCGCAATCATCTTCGCATGTCGGGCTTTGGCTTCTTGAGCATTCGAAAGCGTTTTTTCGTAGACTACGCCTGGTACAACCACTGCCACCACCGGTACCTTTTCATCCAGAACGGCGATCGGCCCATGCTTTAACTCCCCGGCAGCATAGCCAGAGGCATGGATGTAGCTCAATTCCTTAAGTTTCAAGGCGCCTTCAAGGGCGGTCGGATAGTTGAAGCCGCGCCCAACAAAAACCATGTCCACCGCTGAAGAGTAATTAATTGCCGCCTCTTGAATAAGAGGCTCTTGAGCAAGCACCGCTTCTTGTAGAGCCGGCATTAAATTGAGCGTCTTCTTGAGAGTTCGGGACTTCTCGGCATCGATGGCGCCACGTTCTTCCGCCAGAAAAATAGCGAGAAGATAAAAGCTAAGGAGCTGTGCTATGTAGGTCTTGGTAGCGGCAACTGAGACTTCAATGCCACACTCGGTGACGATCAAATTGGGGACAATCTGGGCCAAGTGGGAATCGGGCCTATTCGTGATACCCAGCACGTAAGAACCGATTCGCTTCGCTTCCGTAATGGCCGCCAGGGTATCGGCTGTCTCGCCGGACTGGCTGACCGCCACAGTTAGGGTCCTTTGATTGACCAGGAGTTTACGACCACGAATTTCCGAGGCAATTTCAACATCGACAGGAATTCCTGTTAGCTCCTCAATAATGTACTTGCCAATCATGCCGGCGTGGTAGGCAGTGCCGCAGGCCAGGACCTGCACTCTCTCAAGTTCTCGAATCTGGCTGTTGGTCAGTTCGATCCCGTGGGTGGCGACATGATGTCCATTGCCGTTGCCACCCTTAGACTTCGGCTTATGAAAAGCAATCGGCTTGTTGATATCCGGCAGGTATTTCGCCAGGGTCTGCCGCAAAACGGATGGCTGCTCGTCGATTTCCTTATGGAGAAAGTGCTTGTAGTCACCCTTGTCCACGACAAAGCGTGTGCTTTCCGAAACTATCGGCGGCCGCGTGGATTCTTTGCCTTCGAATGAATATAGCTTCACCGTATCCGGAGTGATCACCGCGATTTCGCTCTGATCGAGGCGCAATGTCTGGTTCGTGTATTGGCGAACGGCAATGCTGTCGGAGGCCAAAAAGTTTTCATGGTTACCCAGACCAACCGTCAACGAATAGTGATGGTTGACAGCATATATGGTATTGGCAACATCGCGATTGACAATTCCCAGGGCGTAAATCCCCTTCAAGCGGGTGACCAATTTCATCACCGCCTTGAGCATGTCCTTGGTTTCGCCGTAATAATGTGACACCAAATGCGCCACTACTTCCGTATCGGTGTCGGACGAGAACTTATACCCTTTAGCAATCAACTCGTCTTTCAGTTCCCCGAAGTTTTCAATGATGCCGTTATGCACCACGGCTACCATGCCATTTTCATCAGTATGCGGATGAGCATTAAGATCGGTCGGCGCCCCATGAGTAGCCCAACGCGTATGACCAATGCCGACAGTCGCTTCGGGCGCCCGTTCCTTGAGGAGATTTTCCAGATTGGCAAGCTTACCGGCAGCCTTCAAAACCTTGAGCCTGCCGCCTTCGATGACGGCCACACCAGCAGAGTCATAGCCCCTGTACTCGAGGCACTTGAGTTCTGAAACCAGCACGGAAGCTGCTTTGGACGGGCCCAGATAACCGACGATACCGCACATAGTCCCTCTCCTAAACTTCCATTACTTCCGCTTCTTTGTCGTGAACGTGCTTATCTACGTCCTTCACATACTTATCCGTAAGCTTCTGCAAACTTTCTTCCTGGCGCTTCAGCTCATCTTCCGAAATTTGACTGCCTTTCAGTTTTTTCAAGTCATCAGCCCCGTCTCGCCTTATGTTACGAAGTGCAATACGCGCTTCTTCGCCATATTTTTTGACGACCTTAGCCATCTCCTTACGTCTCTCCTCGGTGGGAGTGGGAATGTTGATGCGAATTACCGCTCCATCATTGTTTGGGGTAAGCCCAAGACCGGACTTGTGGATCCCCTGTTCGATTTCTTTGAGAACACCCTTATCGTAAGGTTGGATTAGAAGCGAACGACCGTCCGGTGTGGAAATGTTTGCCAGGCTCTTAAGGGGCGTAGGCGTCCCGTAGTACTCCACTTCCACACGATCGAGCAGGGCTGGATTGGCCCGCCCGGTTCTTACGGTATGAAACTCTTTTTGCAGAAGAGCAATCGTCTTCTTCATTCTCTCTTCAGCTTGAGTTAGTACTTCAGTGGTGGTGCTCATATTTATCCTCCGGCCCGTGCTCCAACCAAAGTGCCGATTTGTTCCCCAAGGACTATTCGCTCAATACTTCCGGGTTCACCAAAGTCAAAAACAATAATTGGGATGTTTTGGCTCTCGCAAATCGCCACACCGGCGGAGTCCATCACCTTGTAATTTTCCCGTCGGACCTGTTCGAAACTCAGTTCACTGATTTTCTTGGCGCCTGGATTTTTCCTTGGATCATCATCGTAAACGCCATCCACTTTATTTTTGGCCATTAAGATAACGTCAGCTTTGATTTCGGCGGCCCGCAACGCCGCTGCCGTGTCGGTGGTTACATGTGGGTTTCCGGTGCCGCCACCAAAGATGACGATCCGTCCCTTCTCAAGGTGCCTGATCGCCCGCAACCTAATAAACGGTTCTGCTACAGCAGGCATAGCAATAGCGGTCTGGACCCGAGTTTCGCAGCCTTTGGACTTAAGAACTTCTTGAAGAATCAGGCAGTTCATGATCGTCGCCAGCATACCGACATAATCAGCTGCCGCCTTGTCCATCCCCCAAGAACTACCCTGAATACCGCGGAAGATATTGCCTCCCCCGACCACAACGGCTACTTGGACGTTAAGTCGGTGAGCAGCAGCTATTTCCTCGGCAATTCTGTTAATTACCTTGGGCTCCAAGCCGAAACTCTGAGAACCCATAAGAGCTTCGCCGCTCAGTTTCAGAAGAATGCGCTTGTATAGTACCTGTGACATCAAATTTCGTTCAATCTGTTACCCGACTGCTCTCAAATATAAGATGAGTGCGCTGGAAATCATAATAACGCTTTGGCTTGCTACCCTGCTGGAAACCAAATTCATACTGGCAGGTATGAGAATAGCAGAGAAAGCTTACGTCAAGCTGGCAGGCGCAAAAGGCACACCAGTAGCCCATCTCCACAGAATCGTTACCTTAAGCCCGCTAGCCGCCGGAGCCGTTGGAAGACTCGGCTACTTCGCCCAAAATAAAGAGGGCATAGTGGGTTGGCTTAAGAGTTATCCCTAATTCGCTGCCCTTTTGGCTGAGGAACTTGCCGGCGGTTATCGCTGAATCCCGCACGAACGGCTGATCCATCAGGCAACGCTCGGCGAAGATCTTATCGACCCGGCCAGAAACAATCTTTTCGCGAATCTCCGGCTTCTTATCAGCCAGGTCGGCCTTGCCGGACTCGATGCGCCGTTCATTTTCAACAATCTCGTTAGGCACCTGGCTGCGCTCGAGATACTGCGGCTTGGCAAAGACAATGTGCATGGCTAGCTCGCGCACGGCATTGCCTAGCTTTTCGGCGGCAACCGGCCCGCTTGCTTCCACCTCAATGATGGCGCCCATCTTACCGCCCAGGGCATGGACATAAAGACCAATCAAGCCATTTTTGCTGCCCAATTGAAAGGAAGCCAGCCGGCGCACCACTATGTTTTCACCGGTTTTGGCGATCGCTTCTGTGACCAGGGCTTCCACCGTGCCGCCCGGAGCTTTGGCTTTGAGCAGCTCCTCGACGGATTTTGGTTGGCTTTGCAAGGCAGCATCGCTAATCTGTTTTGTCAGTTCGACAAATTGCTCGTTACGAGCAACGAAGTCCGTCTCACAATTGATCTCCAGAAGGACGCCTTTCTTACCATCCTGGGAGACCTGCCCGACGATCAAGCCTTCCGCCGCTGTGCGAGCCGATTTTTTGCTGGCCATGGCCACGCCCTTCTGGCGCAGCCACTCGAATGCCTTTTCAAAATCTCCGGCAGCCTCAACCAGCGCCTTCTTGCAGTCCATCATGGCGGCGCCGGACTTTTCCCTCAACTCCTTAACCATCGAGGCAGAAATCTCTACCATCTTTTCTATCTCCTACGTTCTTATTACTGCTTGTGGGCCAGGACGATCATTCGTCGGTCGAATCCAAAAACGCGTCCTCAAGCTCCTCGAAAGCAGGATTAAGGCCAGCGCCATTGCGACCATGTTCTACGGCTTCCACCCCTTCTTCGCTTGAGCTTTCTTCGCTAGCGCCTTCCTCAACATTGGCTTCTGGCGGAGCCGACAAGACAGGTTGCTTTTCCTCTTCGGGCGCGGTCTGAACCTGCCCTTGCTTTCCTTCCAAAATGGCGTCGGAAATTTTATTGAGGATTAGCTTGATCGATCGGATCGAGTCGTCATTGCCAGGAATAACGTAGTCAATTCCTTCTGGATCGCAGTTGGTGTCGATAATGCCGACGACACATATACCCATTTTCTTCGCTTCAGATACAGCTATCAGTTCGCGCTTCTGGTCGACAATAAAGAGAATATCGGGTCGTCCCCGCATACTCTTGATGCCACCAAGAGATTTCTCAAGCTTAAAGAGCTCTCTATTGAGTACAGCCAGCTCTTTCTTCGGTCGGCGGAAGAAATCGCCGCTATCGCGCATCTCCTCCAGCTCTTTAAGACGATTGATCCGCAGTCTGATCGTCTCGAAATTGGTGAGCATGCCGCCCAGCCAACGGCGATTGACAAACAAGGCACCACAGCGCTTGGCTTCTTCTTCTACGATATCGGCCGCTTGCTTCTTGGTGCCAACGAAAATGATGTTCTTTTTCTCTGAGGCGGCCTGCCGCATGTACTCGCAAGCCTTATCCAGAGCCCTAGTGGTTTGCTCCAGGTCGATAATGTAGATCCCGTTGCGCTCTCCGTAGATGTACGGGCGCATTTTCGGATTCCAGCGCCGAGTCTGATGACCAAAATGGACGCCTGCCTCCAACAGCTGTCTCATTGATGCTACTGACAAGGTTCTAACTATCTCCTTTCGCAAATGGGGAATACTAGTATTAGGCTAATTAAAGTGAACAACCGGAGCAGACGAAGACGCCAAAAATCAGAGTTAGCGTGGACTCAGCCGCTCTTGCCACCATCTAAACAGTGCGCAAAATAAGGTCGAGGGGGGTCTGCGGGATGGACACAATACCGCAAGGTGATTGTATCATAAGCCTTGTCCCGGGCGTACTTTATAGACAACTCGAAGCGTGCGTCGTTATAATATTACAACGTAAACAAATGCTAAGAGGACGGGAGTTCAGTTGAGTAAGGTACTAGTTCTTAATGCCTCATACGAACCCCTGAACATTTGTACCTGGCGCCGCGCCGTTGTCCTCCTGTTAAAGGGCAAGGCGGAGCAAATTGAGCATAACGGCAAGCTGGTGTATGCGGAGTTTCCCTTGCCTACGGTGATCCGCCTGAGAGCATACGTAAAGATTCCGTACAAAGAGATAAGCCTCTCGCGTAGGAACGTCCTTCATCGCGATAGCTACACTTGTCAATACTGCGGTGAACGCAGGCATGACCTCACTATCGACCACATCGTCCCCCGTTCGCGGGGCGGCAGCGATAGCTGGGAAAATGTCGTGGCAGCTTGCCTTAAGTGCAACGTCAAAAAGGGCGATCGCACCCCTAGGGAAGCGAATATGCACCTGCATGCCCAACCTCGCAAGCCTATCAGCCACGTCCACTTCGAGATTTCCAAACATTCGGTCGCCGGCGAGTACAGCTGGAAGAAATACGTCATAGGCGCTTGAACTTTTTTCAAGCGGAAGCGTGGTTTAACTGTAGGAAGGCTCAGCATCCAGCCCGGATGCTAGGCGTCGCCGCTCTTAAGACCTTGGATTAGCGAAAATGCCCAATCCTCCTTCCCTCTCCTA
>PSRH01000137.1 GCA_003175915.1 Candidatus Melainabacteria bacterium
GCGATTCACCGCAATGTGATCAAAAATTGGTTCGACCACAAATTCGAAAGTGGTGTCTTGCGAGACTCTGGCCAGTCGTCCTAAGTCCACTACTTTAACCTCTTCTTAACACCTCCGGTGCCACCATGTCTGTGGTGGTTATATGGTATCAGGAGGTCTTAAGTGCGAAGGAGAATCAAACAAACCTGGCTGTCCACACTCTTCATCAGCGCCTTCTTCTGGGGTGTGAAAAAGGTCGTCAGCCCCCTTCCTTTGGCGGGCACACTCGTCGACATTATTGAATCGTCCATCTAAAAGTTTTACTCGCTCCAGCGGTAAAAGTTGCACCCGATGTCTTGCAACATCGGGTGCTTTTTTTGAGCCTAGCTTGGTTTCCTGGGAGCTCAGCCCTAATCCGCCAGTACCAGGCGGGCATTGTCGACGGAGATGACTTTCGCTAAGCTTTCGATCGGGACATTTAGCGGTTCCAGTTTCTGGCGGCCGTTTTCATAGCATTTTTCGATCACCGCACCGATACCAACCAGGGCGGCACCACTTTGCTTTACTATGCTCACAAGCGCAAGCGTCGTCACTGCGCTGGCCAGAACGTCGTCAATAATCACTACCCGGTCTGTTGAAAGCAAAAACTCGGGGGTGACATAGAGCCTGATTCTACCTCCCTTCGTATGGGACTCAGCCTCTGCCGTATAGGGCTCCTGTACCATTGTCACCGGCCGCTGTTTGCGCGCATAGATCATCGGCAGGCCGAGCACCATGGCCATTGAAAGAGCAGGCAGCAAGCCACTTGTTTCCGCCGTTAATATTTTTGTGGGAAGCTTAGCTTGAAACCTTCTGGCAAACTCTTCCCCGACTTCCTTCAATAACGGAGCATCAACCTGATGATTCAGAAAACTGCTCATCCCGATTATGCCGTTTGGCAAACATTTGGCTTCACTTTCGAGCTTCTTTTTAAGGGCTAACATTGACAGACTGTTGCTCTAGAGTCCTAATTGTCGCGCGATCAGAAGTCGCTGAATCTCGGAAGTGCCCTCACCGATTTCGCAAAGCTTTGCGTCTCTAAGGTAGCGTTCGGCCGGAAAATCCTCGATATATCCGTAGCCGCCGTGAATCTGCACGCATAAATTGCAAACGCGGCTGGCAATCTCGGAAGCAAAGAGCTTTGCCTGCGATCCTTCCAAAGTCACTCTCCTGTGCCTGTCTTTCAGCCAGGCGGCATGATAGACGAGCAAGCGAGCAGCATGAACCTGAGTAGCCATATCTGCTAGATAGCCCTGGATTAGCTGGAATTTGCCGATCGTTTGGCCAAACGCTTCTCGTTGTTTCGCGTAAGTTAGCGCTGCGTCAAGTGCCGCTTGAGCTATCCCCAGAGCCAGCGCGCCGATCGATATTCTGCCGCCTTCAAGGGTAATCAACGCCTGCTTGTATCCTTTCCCTACGTCACCGATCAGGTTTTCTTTCGGGATGCGGCAATCTTCGAAGCTATAGCTGGCCGTGGGCGATCCCCTCATTCCTAATTTCTTCTCCACCTTACTAACGTAAAAGCCCTTGGTTCCTTTTTCGACAATGAAAGAGGAAATTCCATCCTTACCTTTGGAGGAATCAGTCATGGCCATGATCACAGCTAAATCGGCATGCGTGGCGTTGGTGATGAATTGTTTGGTGCCGTTCAAGACCCATTCATTCCCTTGCAAGCGCGCCGTGGTTTTTTGAGCGGCCGCGTCCGAGCCACCACCTGGTTCAGTCAGTGCCCAGGAACCGAGATATTGACCCTTCGTCAGCTTCGGCAAATACCTTTTCTTTTGCTCGTTTGAACCAAATAAATAGATCGGATTGGTACCCAGCGAAACGTGTGCTGCATAACTCAGTCCTGTCGAACCGCAGGCCCTGCCTATTTCTTCGACAGCAATAGCGTAACTTATATAATCCGCGCCGGCTCCGCCGTATTCGGCAGGAATTGGTAGCCCCAATAAATCCAGTTCTCCGAGCTTCTTGAATGTTTCCTCCGGAAAGCGCGCCTTCTGGTCGACCTCCGCTGCTTTTGGGGCGATTTCTTTCGTGGCGAAGTCTCTCACCATTTCGCGAATCGCTTGGTGTTCATCGCTGAGAAACTCACCGTAGGCATGAACATCGCTATCAGGTAGAGTGCTTTTCATGGCGCTAGTTTTTCAATTTTCTTCTTAGTGCTGGGATCGGCCCATACTTGTTGATCATAGCGCCTAAACGCTGAGCACGGATGGCTGCTTGACGAGCAGATACTCCTCGATCGCCTGGACAATCCGTTCGGCGGCGTGTCCGTCGCCATAAGGATTGACGGTCGAAATCATGCGCTCGTATTCCTTTTTATCGCTCAACAACTTGACGGTTTCAATGACGATATTATCTTGATTTATGCCGATCAACTTGGCAGCCCCGGTCTCCACCGCCTCAGGTCGCTCGGTGTTAGTGCGCATGACCAAGACGGGTTTCTTGAGAGTAGGCGCTTCTTCTTGTACGCCGCCGGAATCGGTGAGAATTAGAAAACTCTTTTGCATAGCGTAGACAAAGGGGACATAGTCTAAAGGCTCAACAAGAATCAGCCTGTCGTGCCCGGCAAAGATTGGCTCAACCGTTTCCCGTACCACCGGGTTTTTGTGAATTGGATAAAGTACCTGAGTGTCGGGAAATTGGTCGGTAATGCGTCTGAGCGCCTCGGCTATGTCGGCGATGCCGGCACCCCAATTCTCTCGCCTGTGGGCGGTAACCAACAAAACGCGATATTTCTCGAAGTTGATTTTGCCAAAGAGTTTATGATCAATGTCCTTTGGTTTGAGCCGATTGGCGGTATCAAGTACAGCGTCGATTACCGTGTTGCCCGTCAAAATTACGTTTTCGGTTATGCCTTCGCTAGCTAAGTTCTGAACGGCTAATTTCGTCGGTGCAAAATGCAGTGAGGCGATACGACTGGTTTGCCGGCGTGCCATTTCCTCCGGGAAAGGATTGTAGCGGTCATTAGTGCGCAGACCAGCCTCAACGTGCCCGACCGGAATCTTATGATAGAAAGCGGCTAAAGAAGCAGTCATGACGGTGGCGGTATCACCTTGAACGACAAGCAGATCAGGCTGCGTCTTAAGCAAAAGTTTGTCCATAGCGGTGAGCACTCTTGCCGTCAACTCGGCCAGGGTTTGGCGCGGCCGCATCAAGTCGAGATCATGATCAGGCTTGATGCTGAACCAGGCCAGCATCTGGTCAAGCATCTCGCGATGTTGAGCGGTTAAAGTGACGATTGCTTCGAGGTGTTTGGATTGCTTGATCGCATGTACCACCGGGGCGAGTTTTACGCCCTCTGGGCGCGTGCCAAACACACACATTACGCGCTTTTTCATTGTGGCGATTCTACCACGCACATGCGCGCGTCTAGCTGTACAACTCTGGCATTGCCTTCATTTTCAGCGTTTTTCAGTTTCTATATTTACCAATCCGGGTGATGGGGCAGCCCGCTAAAAGGCCGATGCCAATAGCAGGGCTATCTGGTAGACTCGGAGTGCGGGTGGAGCTACTTTGCAGAAGTATCGTGGACGTCATAGTAGAAGGCAAAATCACAGCCGAAGAGGGCGTCGATGAGGTCCTCCAAACAATTATTGACCTCAAAACTGTAGCCAATCCCGTACTTAGAATTAATTGCCTGGACGCTCGTTTTCAAGGCAAGATTGGTTTTGCTCAAGGTGGATTCATTCTTGGCGCCAAGATCGACGAAACCGGCGAACTGGGCTACCCTGCCGTCCGTCGCCTCTTAATGGTGCGCAATGGCAATTACGCCATCCTCGATCCCGAAAAGCAAGTAGTCCAGGATATCAACCAGACCCTTTGGTTAGACGCCGAGAAAGTCATACAAGTCCTTCCCGATATGCCTCAGTTGCCGGATGGCCTGGTCGGTGCTCACCCATCGGCGGCCACTACAACTCTAGTTTACGATCGCTACGAAGAACCATCGCCTGTAGTCCGACGACCAGCAGAACGAGCTTCGGTCGGCGGCGTTAACAGTAAGGCAAGGCAGTTTAATCCATCTGATTGGCGGCGTCGTTACGCCATGCTGATAGGATTGGCTCTGATTCTTATTATTCTGGCAGCAGCTTATATGTACTACGGCGATCAGATCTTAGCCCTCCTGCATACTTTCATAAAGTAGCCAGAACTTCTTCTCACCTGACATATCGATTGCATTAGCACGACGCTTCTTTCTCCTATGCGAGGGTATAGTTTTGACCTCCCTTAAAACATTGCTAAAAACGTCGAGCCATCATTTTCGTGATTCGTTCTATAATTGCCATCGCGTTACGTAGGGCCCAGGCGGGTTAAGAAAAAACGAGCATCCGGGGCGACCTTACGAAAAATCACAGAGTAAGTGCAATCTCACTTATAGTACTGATCGATATGCTTTTTCTATAAATCTGGGGTCAGCCGCATGCGCTTGAAAGTTTATTTGGTAGAGTGGAACGACGACGCCACGGTGGCTAGCGCGGCCCGACTCGCCGCTCAAGGTTGGGAGGTTTTCGCCGGCAACAAGGACGGCGAAGACGCATACCAGAAGATACGAACGATCAAGCCTGACCTGGTAGTTTTTGATCTGGACACTAAGCCGTCTCATTCGCTCCAGGTTGCTGAAGCGCTGAGAAAATGCAAAACACTGGAAGCGTTGCCCTTCATCTTTATAGGTGGAGACGCCCGTTCTCTACACAACGCCAAGCAGCGAATCAGCAATGCTGATTTCACCGTCTCAAAAGACTTAGTAAGAGAAATCAAAAAGCAAAGCAGCAAGCTTCTCTCCTGTCCAGCTTGAGAGAGATTATTCCTCTACTGCTTATAACGCCATTGGCAATTTGCAGTTTGATGCTACCGCGCCTGGTGCCAGACTTTCCTTTTGCAACCGATTCCTGGGTATGACCCAAACCGAAATTTACGCTTAGCCAGTGACAATCAGTCGCCACTTACCATCGGCTTCGCGGCGCAAGTCCGCCACACAAATTAAAACCGTTCCCAGCAGATCGACACGTACATGATCGTCGCTTTCTTGCTGCCAGGTAAAAGATCCTTTGTCAAAGCGCACGACAGTACCGCGGTTGCCGCTGATCGGTCCCTCGTAGTCGAGGTAAACGATTCTGTGATCGAAAGACAATTGGGCGCTGACTGTCTTGCCTATCTGTGGGGGACTAGACAGTTTCCACGTTCTGAGCTTTTCCCCTGCTTCAAGCATAAAGTCCCAGTGACGTTCAGGGTAATCGTGCTCTAGGATGACGAAGCGCGGCATATTGATTTAGCACCGAATGCGGTAACGGATGGCGTCAATATCAGCGAAGCGATTCGCGTTCAATCAGATTGTCCGTCCTGGTGGTCAGGTTCTGGATCAAATGGCCAGGGCAACGGCTCGTGCCAGACGATAGCCGTTCCTTCATCGGTCTTACCGATGGCAACGACAAGGCGGCTCTTTTCACCGCGACTTCTTTCTTCAATCCATACCGCTTTACCCGGCTTCATTGCTTCGGCGTGCCGCAAAAGCCAGGACTTCAAGGCAAGCACTTCTCGATCGTTTAGATCCACCGATTCCGGCACAATCAAGCTTTTGTCGAGGTGGCGTCGCAAAATCTCCAACAATCGCAGAGGCTTGTCCTCAGCGGTGTAGGTATCGCCGCCAACATGAATCTCGTTGAGCATTGCCTCAGTACCCGGATTGAACATTTGAATCATAGCCGAGGAGCTTCCTCAGGACTGGCAATGCGAAGACTTCGCGAAGCAATTTTGC
>PSRH01000131.1 GCA_003175915.1 Candidatus Melainabacteria bacterium
GTAAAGATTGAACAATAATCTTAGTTCCTGGACAAGTCTTGGCTAAAAGATTGCCTTGAATATTTCTTTGACGGCCTTACCACCGGCTCCCGCACCGGTTTTGGCTGCTCTGTCGGTCAAACCCACACCAGTTTTAGCGGTCCGATCGGTAAGACCGATTCCTGTTTTGGCTGGGTCGGTAAGTTCAAAACCAGATTTCTTTTGTTGGCCGCTAACTGGAGTGACCGGTTCAGGCTTGGAAGCAGCCTGCTTATGTTTGCCAGCTTCGTGATGGGGTTTTTTTACTTTGTGCGCCTTGTTAGTCGTAAGGTCAGCCCCTTCAAATGGAGCCGGTTGCCCGGCCTTGTTTCCCTCAAAGCCATGCAGTCCAGGCTGAGAGGCGTCCGAGTCGACACCTGGCGATGTCTCCGGTATGGCCCCTCGCAGTCCATCTGTCGTACTGTTTTCATAACCGCTGTTTTGCGCGTAGGCCGCGCCAGAGTAAACCGTCAGTAACAAAACAACTAGCTTGATTTTCATCGGAACTCTCAGGCCTTCCCTTCTCCAATTATCGCTATTTCGCCGCTTTTTCTTCCAATAAGCCCTATTCCCCCGCCACACTTGGCGACTCGACTTGACCCTTGCCGAAATGGTAGAATTGAAAATCATTTTCAAAAGCGACCACCAATGGCTAAGCAACCCCAATCAACAGTAGCCGTAAATGCCCGGCTCACCAAGGGCTCTCAGAAAGTCCTGCAACTGCTTGAGAAGAGAAATAGTTTGTCTACGGCTCAAGAAATCCATTCGCTGTTGCGCAACGAAGACGAAAGCGCCCCAGGATTGACCACGGTTTATCGCGCCCTGGAGTCACTGGTAGCGCTTGGTCTGGTGCAATCCGTTGAACTGGGAGACGGCGAGAAGCGTTTTGAGTTAGTAACCCCTGGCGAACACCATCACCATCTAGTCTGCGAACGTTGCCGAGAGAGCATTCACTTGGACCAATGCTTGGTGGAGGACCTTGAGTCAGCCATAAAAACTAAGTACGGCTTTGCCGTAACAGGACACATTTTGGAAATCTTCGGAGTCTGCAAGCGGTGCAAGTAAAGACAAAAATTGATCTAAACGCACATAGCGGCCCTTGCCTTCATTCCCCGGTGGCGCCGGCACAAGTTCTTGGCGAATCTCCCCAGCAGGCGAAGCACGCTCAAATACACGCTCGAGCAGTAGCAATTGGCTCATTCGACAATCTGGGAATGGCTGCTTCGACGCTCTGTCTGATTCATTGCTTGCTCATGCCTTTTGTGATCACAATGCTGCCAATCGTGGGCTGGCAGTGCTTGGAAAGCAAGCATGCTCATCATATTCTTGCCGCCTTTGTGTTCGCTTTTGCAATCTTTGCCATCGTACCTGGTTACTTAAAGCACCGCCGTACAAGCATCCTGATAAGCACAATCGTCGGGTTGAGCCTGGTTCTTATAGCCACCTTTTTAGCTAACGGTGTACTGCCGGAAAGCCTTGAGCTACCTCTGATTACAGTCGGGAACCTGATCCTAGTAGCAACCCACTGGCAAAATCGCAAGCTGACGGCTTGCGACCATTCGCATTAAATCTGAACGGCTTAAGGCTAAAAGAGGAGTATTATTGAGGCTCCTGGAGTTGAGTAATGCATATGAATACTGCCATTTTATTGTTCGCATGGTGGGTGTTCGTCGGAGTCGTGGGCTACGCTCTATTTGCCTTCATGAGACTGCTCAGCAGCCCAAAATCCAGAAGCAGTCTAGGCGACATAAGCACTGAAGTTGGCTACTCGGTTGACCCTTACGGCGTCTCGAAAGTGCAGGACGCGGACACCGCTTCCGATGCCACTTCAATGTCAGATGCGGGGTTCACTAACGCTGTCGGACATACAGGCGGACCCGGAGTCTAAACAGAGCCGGTTCATAAGGACGATAGGCAACTGACGATCTTAGCGGCCGCGCCAAACGTGACGCGCTAATTCAAACTGTCCCTTCAATCATGATAGTTGACGGGTAGAGTGAGGTGCGTCGTGGCGTCATGCAACCGTTTGATGCCAGCGCGATCTGTCATGATCAGCAATCTGTCGCCTACAGCCAGCACGTTATTTGGCGAAGGATTCCAGTCCAGCTCGCCTTCAGTCTTCTCCTGAAGTAGAACCGTCACTTCAAATTTGTGGCGGATCTGATCGATTGTAGCGCCTACCAAAAACGTATTTGCTTTGACGATCAATTGATAGGCATTGATTGTCGTGCCGCCAAATTCAAAGGAGTCGAGAATGTTTTCACTGATTGCCGCTTGGGCAAATAATCGGGAAGAACGGGCCGATGAACTGTAGGCTCCATCTAAACCAAGCGACTTCTCTACCTGTTTG
This sequence comes from Candidatus Melainabacteria bacterium, assembly GCA_003175915.1. Lineage (GTDB taxonomy): Bacteria > Cyanobacteriota > Vampirovibrionia > Obscuribacterales > Obscuribacteraceae > PSRH01. The sequence goes on from PSRH01000131.1 coordinate 2,369, forward strand.
GCCAACTTTTGGTCGAACATTCTAATGATCACTTTGATTTGTGGATGCATTTCTCGGGCAGTAAGGGCGGTCTCAAGATTGGTCAGATCATTGTCTGTCACTGCCACGATAGCCTTAGCTTTTCTCGTACTGGCATTGTCCAGGGTGGAGGAGTCACGGGCATCACCTACGAGCACGGGAACATTGAGGCGCTCAGCTTCTTGAATGAATCGTGCGTGCGGTTCCGCTTCGATCGCGACAACGTTTTCACCCAGCGTCACAAGATGCTGAACTACTCTCACACCAACATTGCCCAATCCACAAACAACTATGTGGTTTTCATATGTTGCAGCCATTAATTTCTGCCACTCCCTTGAATAACGTTTTCTTTGAAAGAGAAGATTGCCCAGGTGCACCACGCCTTCAGCGATAGTGACCATTCCCACCACCGGTAGGCCGAAAAACAACGCGGATACCATCCAGTTCTCCACAATCGGTAGCGGATTCTGGAAGAAGATCATCAACCAGGTGTAATAGACTGCCTGCAACCAGCTTATGTGGTTATGCGGCAATTCTGCTTTTGGATAGACATAGTAAAGAACGCAGCAAGAGATAGCAAAAACAAAAATCAAACAAACGAAGAAACTCCTGAATTCTTGAAAAAGAACTCTCAGGAAGCGCGTCTTCTGCTTAACATCGTGTTGGACGTGTTTGGCTTCAGGCAAATCGCTTTCTTGTCCTTCCATCCCCTAACCAGGAAATTTTACAGAATTGCCAGCTAAAGGCCACTTAAGCTTTGCAATAAATTGGGGCAAACGCCCACGGGCAGGCAAAGAATAGTTTGTCTGTTCTCATAGAACTTTCATAAACCGCAGGTAGTTTCGATAGTGAACCTCACACACGCACTTGCCCCGGGACCAGACTCGGGGCGAGTGCACTAATTTCATGCGTTCGAACAGTTTGGCATCCTTATAAGGAAACCAATCATTCAATGAAAACATCCGGTCGCCCGATCAAAATCCTGCTCATCGACGACGAGCGAAGCCTGGCTGAAACGGCTCGATATAAATTAGAGACTGCTGGGCTACGAGCGACGCTTGATAGCGCCATCAATTTGCAAGGCGCCATTTCCAAGATGGAAAAAAAGCGCTTTGACATCATCGTTCTCAACCCTTTCTTCGGACAAGTCCAGGGGCAAGAAGCCTATCTGTCCGTTCGTAAACGAGCCTGGGACGTGCCCATATTGCTCATCGTTCCCGCCCACCACGAAGCCGCTGCTCTCAGTTTGATGGATTTAGGCGCCGACGACTACATCATTAAGGAAACAGCCAGACCAACAATACTCTGGCATACAGCACGGTCAGTGATCAAACGATGCATCCTGAAGCAGCGATTAAACACGTTGGAAAACGTCACGAAGTCCTGCCCGAATCTGCCCGGCGGTGGTAGATCACCTCAAGGACGGGTTGCCGATCAGACAGCCAGACTTGAGCGTTTGAATACTGGTAAACCACAAACCATCAAAAATCTAGCCGGCTCTCTCGAAGCTACGGTTGGACGGTCCACTCTGCAGGTCTTGCCTTCAGGAAAGCCGGCGGCAAAAGTTCAGAACAAACGCCCCGATAACTCCAAGTTTTGGACGGAACTGAAAGGCCTTACCCTCGAAAACGTCGAAAAAGCTCTCAAGCACTTTGTCCTCGTCGAAATGGACGGGACTGAAGAAGAGTCGGTGCAATCGTGTCTGAAGCAAATCTCACTGCTTAAGCACCAACAGACATTCATAACTGGCATCGCCCACGATTTCAAATCGCCTTTACTGGGAGTGATCTGCGCAACCGAGCTGATTAGGAACGAACGCCTCGGCCCGCTCACTAGCGAACAGGCGGCGGTGATCGAGGGGTTGCAAAGTAGTCAACGCCAGCTCTTGCGCCTGGCCACAAATATGCTCGAGTTGTACGCAAAACAGCAGAGGAATCTTCGACCCTCATCTGTGCCTTTCAAATTGGCAGATTTGATCCAGGAATGCGCTTTCGCGGCCATGCCGCTGGCACGCGCCAATGGCTTAAGAATTGTCACGGACATCAAGCTTAACTTTACAGAATACTATGCCGATCAAGATGCTTTGCGGCTATTGATCGACAATTTGCTCGACAACGCTATTGCTTTCTCGCCGCACGGAGCTGACGTTTCGCTTGTTGTCAGATCGATCGGAAAAGAAATTGTCATCCGCGTGATCGATCAGGGCCCTGGTTTGAGCAAAGAGCAACAGTCATTGATCTTCGAATGCATCTGGCCCCAAAAAGAGAATCCTCGCTATACTGCAGCCACCGCGCTGTCCCTTTTTGTGTCAAATAGAATCGTCAATGCCTACGGTGGCAGCATGCGTTGCCTTAGCTCATCCATTGACGAAACCGTCTGGGAAGTGGCACTGCCTTTGGTGCAAGAATCGAATCTACAGTAGCGCTCGCTTCCACAATTTTGGCAAAGCATCGTTATCATGCCGCGACATTGGGCATACAAATTGAGGACGATCCGAGTTCGGAATCTCCCGAATGGGATTGTTCAACCCGACGCGAAATGTCATAACGACAATCAGCGTCAAAGATTTCGAACACGGAGCCGATACCATTAATTGGACTTGCGAAGGGCGGCTTTCTGGGCGTGGCGAAATCACATTAACCAGTGCTAATTTCTTAAATTCGCCCGGAAACCCACAGCCCCACTAGGTAATATCTCGAAGCCAATTAATCAACTATTAGCTTGTATCACCTAACACCCCGTGTTACCATTTTCCGGCCCGTCCAGTCGGACTGCGACTGAGCGACCGCCTACCTACCCACGACATGACTAGACATTTTATTGCCTTACTGACAGGCCTTTTGCTTTTGACATTTGCACCACAGATGGTGCAAAGCCAGAATCAAGCGAGCGAAGTCGATGCAGCCTTGTTGCCCGTTACTGGGCCTGTCATCGACAATTTTGCTTTGGTATCAAACCAATTATATAGAGGTGCTGCGCCCTCTGATCTGGCCATTCAGCGTCTTTCTGGACAAGGATTCAAAACAATAATCGATCTGCGCCTGAACGGAGAGGGCGTCAGGCATGAAAAGGCACTGGCCGATCACTTGGGCATAAAGTACGTCCACATTCCAATGGGACTAACTCGCCCCAGCATCAGTCAAATAGTGACCTTCCTGCGTACCGTCAACAATGAGCACAATCAGCCTGTTTTTATCCATTGCCGCTATGGAGCAGATCGAACTGGCATGCTTGTCGGCATCTACCGAATTCTTGTTGAGAATTGGTCTTACGAAAAAGTTTATAGCGAAATGCGTGAACATCATTTCAAGCCCTGGTTAGGGGGCATGAGGAAAACGGTAGAACTGGTTGCCGAGAACTCCTCAGCTCAGCAAATGCTGCGCACGCTGATGACCGACCCTAACGAACAACAAGCGTTTGCTCTCGCTAATCGGATGACCAAGCTCGAACCCTAGCCATCTTATTTTCTGACGTTGAGGTCCGACCAGAGCGCTTGTTCGTCGTAATTGTCCTCGCCCTCACTCGGCTCTTCTACGCCAATCTCTTTCAAATTCGAAGAGCGTCGGCCCTGCTCCAGAGCCTGCATGCCAGGATCTAATTCGTATATCTTGTAGAGTGGCTCCAGAGACGTCTTTATAATCGACAGGATATTATTCACCTCTGAGCCGATAAGATTAAACGCCGCCTTAGCCTGCGGCGTTGTTGCATGGGTGTCAATATCGTCAGCCAGTTGTACCAGCCGATCGGTTTCCCTGACAAGCTTGGTTAATAGCTGCAGGACCGAGATATCCCTTGTATTCGCCCTTTCTGGATTCTGTGAATCTTGAGACAAGTCCACCTCCTCCTCTTATTAAAGCATCCCAAGCCGCAGCTTTGAATTTTTGATAGGCACTTATCGGCCAATTTGACCGCTAATTTCAATTCTGCCATCATAACCAGAAAATTAAAAACCTCAGCGAAAATGGCGTTCAAGAGCTGTTACTAGCAAAAAAACCGGCACCCCTGGTTGATAAAGCATGCCCCTTCTTGATATTCAGAATTTGTCGGTTGTTTTCCCAACTGAAGCAGGTCTAGTCAGGGCCGTTGATGATTTGAGTCTGGTTCTGGAAAAGGGCTCAGTACTGGGTATCGTTGGTGAGTCCGGCTGTGGCAAGTCGGTCTCGGCTCTTTCTTTACTTCGACTGGTGCCGCCCCCAGGCCGGATAAACGGCGGGCGAATAATCTTGGACGGTACTAACCTGATTGATCTAAGCGAAGCACAGATGCGGGATATCCGGGGCAATCGCATTGCCCTCATTCCTCAGGATCCAATGACCTCCTTGAACCCGGTCTATACGGTCGGCGCCCAGATCATCGAAGCAATCGAGCTGCATCAAAAGGTCAGTCGCAAAGAAGCTCGCTTACGAGCAATCGAAGCCCTTGAGCGTGTCCGCATTCCCCAGGCAGCCGAGCGGGTTGACGACTATCCCCACCAATTTTCCGGCGGCATGCGCCAGCGAGTCATGATCGCCATGGCGCTTTCCTGTAAACCGGAATTGTTGATCGCCGACGAGCCTACCACCGCTCTTGACGTCACGGTCCAAGCGCAAATTCTCGATCTACTCAGACACATCCAAAAAGAAGAAGGCATGTCCATCCTTCTCATCACTCACGACCTGGGCGTGGTCGCTGAAATGTGCGACACGGTTGCTGTCATGTACGCCGGCTCTGTCGTCGAGCACGCTTCAGTAGAAGAGATCTTCAAAAACCCCTTACATCCCTATACGGTTGG
>PSRH01000127.1 GCA_003175915.1 Candidatus Melainabacteria bacterium
GCATTACGTGAAGGACTGGCTGAAGCGTAATGAGATACTGAGTCCACTTCGCAAGGGACAGTCAGGCAGTAGCAAAAGCACCATCGCAGATTTACTCTGGATGGTGTTTTTGTTTGGCGTGATTTATCAGAGCTAGCTCGCTAAAGAGCAAGACAACCAGTCAACTCTACCGAGCAACTTGCTGATCAAGCACTTCTAGGTGTGGTCCGGCTGGGGTAGCTCCTTAACCTCAGCTTCGCCAATTGCTAGTTGTTTTTGCTCGATTTGTGATCCAGTTTTGAAAGAAGATGCCTGGCCCGTGGCTGTGGCTATAGTAGCTTCCCCAGCGTCCAAAACTGCCTTTTCGGCTGGATGCGCTTGATATATATGCAGGTGATTCAAGGCTACATTGATTACACAGGCAACGGGCAAAGCAAAAATAATGCCAAGCATTCCATCTAATTTCGCACCAATCATGATGGCAATGAAAATAGTGACTGGATGTAGCCCGATGACGTTGCCAATGTATCGCGGCGCCACAATGTTGTCCTTCAGCCACTGCAAACCTTGAAAAACAACGAAGATGATCAGTAGTTGAGTCGGGATATTCAGGTGCACATTGTCCATGCCGTGAATGCCGACAGCAATCATGGCCGGAATGAATCCAATCGGTGGCCCGATCACCGGTATGATTTCCCAAACGCCAAGAATCAAACCTAAAAGCAAAGCATAGTGAACACCAAATAAAGAGAAGACGATGACCATAAACAATCCGAAACCTAGCCCAAGTACGATCTGGCCCCTAAAGAAAGACTGCAGGCTCTTATCTATTTCTAGAGTCAATCCCTTGAGCCATTGCTCGTGTCGCTTCGGAAATAGTTTGATTATGGACGACTGCATGCGATTGCCATCCAATAGAAAGTAGAAGGAAACCACGAAAATGCTCAGGCCATACATGAGCAAAGCCATCGTCGACACAGCCATGTCGCTCATTCGGGTGAACAATGTTCCTGCTTCAATCTTTGGTATATTGGCGAATATTCCGTTAATCACGTCAATAGCCTTTAGCTCGACCTGGGCAGAGTGCAGCCGTTTTTCAATTGGCAACATCGCTTTGGTCAGGTTGTCCAGCAACTGTGGCAATTGATCGTAAGTTGTCGTGAGAAGCTGTGTAACCTGCGTTGTCACTGCGGGAACCAGGATCAATGCACCAATAGCGGTACCAACAATTGCGATCGAATAAACCACTATTACCGCCGCTACTCTGGAGCGAAGATATTTGCTCAGCCAGTCAACCAGACCGATAAACATGTACGAGAACAACAAGGCGATGCCCAGACATCTCAGAATGTCGGCAAAGAATGCGCATACCTGGAGGACAAGCAAGAGCGCGACGAGGGCCAGCACAAAAACTGTAAGCTGTCGCTGCGTGGTTGCCAGGCGGTCTGGAGATTCTTTCAGATATACCTGCCTAATTCTGGCTAAGCCAGAGGGTAACTAAAACTTATTCTCGCCGCTGTAGTTAGTCTTAGCAAGCAACAAATAGGGTCTTTAAGAACAAGCAGAGCAATACATATGTTTTGATCCAAGTTACCGTCCGTGGTACGTTTGTTTATTTGAATAGCAAATACCGCTCGATATTGTCAAGAGACGCTTATGTCCATCGATTCCGTCAGAGTAACCGTCGATACCGTCGCCTTCTCCGTTCAACAGGGGGTGCTGGAAGTCCTCTTAGTCAAGAGGAAATTTGAACCTTTCAAGTCTTACTGGGCGTTACCGGGTGGTTTTCTCGACGACAAAGATCCCACATTAGATGAGGCAGCCGCAAGAGAGCTTCTCGAAGAAACCAACGTAGGTAACGTTTACTTGGAGCAGCTTTACTCGTTTGGAGACAAAGGAAGAGATCCGCGCGGTCGCACTGTAACGATTGCCTATTTGGCTCTTTTGCGCCAGGAAGAGTTCGAGCTCAAAGCCAGTTCGGACGCCAGTGGCGTCGCCTGGTGGCCAGTGAACGAACTGCCGCCTTTGGCCTTTGACCATCATGAAGTCGTGTCTTACGCACACAAACGCCTCAAATACAAAATCGAATATTCGCCGGCCGCCTTCAGCTTAATTCCTGGGAAATTCACTCTACGGGACTTGCAACTTGTCTATGAAGCAGTCCTCGGGCGAGCCGTGGACAATAGGAATTTTCGCAAGAAGTTTCTCAATACAGGGGTCTTGCAGGAATTAGCAGAGACCTCGCAAGAAACATCTTTCCGTCCTGCTCGACTATATTTATTTTCGGAAGTAGATTTTGAACGCCTACCTGACCGTCCGGTATTTGTCTTCTAAAGACCGGCTTTTAACATATGACCTCTTGCTGATGACAATCTCCACGTCTTAATGCGATACTTCCCTGGTCGGATTGCCAAGATTGCCTAGGAAACCGTCGATGGTCGCCCAGATCCAATGCTTGCCGAGCGCTGCGGCAGAAAATCAAGCACTCTGGCTTAAAGAGCCAGGTGAGATTGACCTGGCTCGAATTGGTCTTGCAGCCGATCAAAATATAGGTCGACTCTACCCGATTAGTGCCAACACAGTTAGAGCCATTGCCGATGCTATTGGCTTCACGGCAAGGTTTGATCTCGAAAACGTTAGAACTGCCGTGTTCGAAGTATGCCATCGAGAATCAAACATCGTATTTGCCATGGCTAAGAATACTAAGCCTACCGACGTCGGTTTACGTTACATGGCAGACCGCTGGCAATTATCGGAGACACCTAAACAGAGAGGGACACAGGCCGCTTCACTAGGTTTGATTTATCAAGCGATGGATTTACCTGCTTCGGCTTGGCAAGCCGTTTGTCGTGAACTCGCTCTCCCAAACGATACACCTGACTGCGCTTACATCCGCATTGACTTCAAAAAACTTACTCTCGTTTTGATTACCGCAAAGGAAAATGAGAAATTACTGCCGCCACAAGCGACCCTTTCCTTCTTTCTGGATGCCAGCGGAAACGCTGTCATTACTCAAAACAATCGACCCCATAGCGAGGTTGCCACACCGGAAATGACATCCAATCAAACAATATCGCCGAGCAAAAACGATGTCCAGCAAAACGAATCCATGAATGTGACTATCCTGAATGAGCCAGTAGCAAAGTATGCCACCTACTCGCGCAGCGAGGTGGACTTGCTACTTAAGAAACAGGCGGAGAACATCGCTAATAATTTAAACGCGAAGATCGCCAATCAACAAAAGGCCGTGCAAGCAGAAGCGAAGATCTGGGAACAAAAGATTAGCAAATTAATCGATCAGTTTGAGCTCTCTTGTGAAAATGCCCGCAAGCGCATTGAGGATGCTGAAGGCAAGCGCGGCGGTAGCCTTCAAGCAACGGTCGAACAAGCCAATAAACAACTTCTTTCGGAGATCGAGCAATTCAAGTCCTACTTGAATAAGCAGGTCATGCCTAACTTGAGATCTCTAGAAGATCGGGTACTCACGATGGTCAATACAAACATTCTCAGTAAAGAGGACAAACCTGAAAACGATCAGGCCACCACTATGATCGCCTTATTAGCGCTCTTGCTCAGCATCGTCAGCTTGGGATTGGCCTTCTTGAGGCATTGATTTCCGATGAGTGTTCGGCTGCTTTTGCCGCTTGTATTGTTACTGTTGCTGGCAGGAGCGGCCCTGGCAGACCCGCTAGTAGATGAATACACAAGAGAACTTGGGGACGAAAACAGTCGGGTACGCTGGGACAGCCTGCGGAGCGCCCGCAAATTAGGTGCGGCAGCAGAGCCAATCGTGCCTTTGCTGATTGAGCATCTAAGCAATAAGATTGATCGCCTGGAGGTAATCATCACTCTCGGAGAACTTGGCACCGTCGCCAAACCTGCACTACCAAAGCTATGTTCGATGTTGGACGAATCATTGAAAGATCCCAGTCCTTACGATGACAATGCCAGTATGCGGCCAATAATCCTGACTGCCATTGAGAAAATTGGACAGAATTCTGACACAACCACCGTGCTGCGCAAGGCCCTCAAACACCCCGTCAGCACGGTACGGTACAGGGCTGCTTATGTTCTTGGAGAAGGCGGCAGTGCAGCACAACCGGCTATTGCTGATTTGGAAAATCTATCATCAGATCATCAATACGTTGGTCTATTCGTATATGACCATGGTAAAGACGTTGCAGAATCAGCAGCACTTGCTTTGAAAAAACTGAAGGACCAAGGGGTGCTTAGATAAAAGCCCGATAGTTTACGCTTCGAGAAAATCAAGATCCTTGGCAAAAGTTTCCTCCATAAGCGCAATTGAGATCAAGGCGCCCAGGAAACAGAGACCGCCTGTCACCATGGCGCTGGCAACCGGTCCGTAGATTGGTGATAAGGCACTGAACAAGAGGGTGATTGGAATTGCCGAAGCTCTCACCAGATTTGGTACTAGCGTAGTAGCGGTCGAACGCAAATTGGTCCCGAATTGCTCAGCCGTCGATGTCACTAATACCGACCAGTAGCCGAGGTAAAATCCTAGAGGCAAGCAGAGAAGCCCATAAAACTGGGGCGGTCCCTTCAGTACCAGAGTCGCAAAGATCAAGGCACCGGTGACAAAAATGAACATAGCAAGTTTTCTGCTGCGCACCATCTGACTCAAAACGCCGCTCAGCACTTCTCCAGCAGTTTCTCCAAAAGAATAGGACAAAGCAATCGAGGCAACACTTACGACGCAGTTGCTTCCAGTTAATATCTCCGGGGCAAATGAAACGATTACGCCGATAACGAACCAGAGAGGCACAGCTGCCAACACGCATCGGAGCAAGCGCCAGACTCGCCGTCTATCTGAAAGCAAAAGGCGAATGCTGCCACGCTCAAGTCTTTCGTTGCTTAAAATCTTGGAAAACAGCGGCGTCTCTCTCATGGACATGCGAGCCAATAGTAAGACCAGTCCGGCGACTCCGGCAGTGCCGAAAGCAAGTCGCCACGGCAAAAGACCACCTATGTGGCTGGCCAGAACGGCACCGAAAACTCCCAGTCCAGCCACAACCGCAGTACCGTAGGCACGATATTGACGGGGAGTGATTTCCGCTGCAATTGTCATGGCAGCACCAACTTCACCGGCCAGACCAACTCCAGCCAGGAAGCGCAGTGCCCAGTACATGGGCAGATTGGTGACAAAGGCATTTGCGATATTGGCTAGCGAATATAACAAAATGGAGCCGAAAAGCACGGACTTGCGGCCCTTTTTGTCCCCGAGAATTCCCCAAAGCAAACCTCCGACAATCATTCCGAACATCTGCATATTAAGCAGGAACACGCCCGCTGCCAGCGAGTCCTGTTTAGTCACCCCAAGGGCTTCTAGACTGGGAAGCCGCACAACCGCAAAGATAACGATGTCATAGACATCAACTAAAAATCCCAATCCGGCTATGACGAGCATAGTTATGAGTTGGGAAAGCGGCAACTCCAGGCTGGTGGTTTTAGCAGCCTTATCGCTTTTGCTAATTAACTCAACGCTCATCTTGTTGCTCTTGGTCAACGAATGCGAATCGTAAAAGAGTACAGTATCACTGCCCATTAAGGGCATACGGTAATCCGCAGAATTCTTGATAATTAACGATCAGCCGCTCACCCGTTCCAAGGCAAGACAAATTTCATTCATCGAAAGCTTGCGCCACTGCCCGGGGTACAGGTCGAGATCGAATAACTTGAGGTCGCCTATGGCTACTCGCACTAACCTCAAAGTCGGATGACCGACGCTGGCTGTCATTTTACGGACTTGGCGGTTTCGCCCCTCAGTCAAAGTTAATTCAATCCAGGCAGTAGGAATATTTTTTCGAAACCTAATTGGTACTGCCCGTGGTGGCAATACCGGATCTACCTGTAGCAATTTTACTTTGGCCGGAGCGGTCAAACGTCCTTCTACCATTACTCCTTGGGCTAATTTCTTCAATTCAGCCGAAGCAGGAACGTTTTCAACCTGAGCCAAGTAAACACGCGGATGGGCATGCTCCGGATTCAAGAGGGCTTGGTTCAAACTCGAGTCGTCAGAGAACAGGAGAAGGCCCTCGCTATCAAAATCAAGACGACCGAGTGGATAAACCGATTTAGGAAGACGGAAATTAGCCAGGGTTTCCTTGTCACTATCCGCCGGATTAGTGAACTGGCAAAGCACTGCATAGGGCTTGTAGAAAGCTATGTACGTGCAGTCGCTTCGAGCTTCAAATCGATCCTTGCTGCTAATCGATCGCTTAGTCACGCTTTATAAGCGCAGTGGCAATGTAATAAATGAGGGCGCCCACACTACCAAAGACAATCGCACCACCAGCATAGGCTTCGACGACACTCCAACGCACTTCAGCGGCATCGATAGTGGGATGGCTCCTGAAGTCATCCTCGACGCTCTGACCCCAGACATAGCCGCCGACAAAAAACGGTATCACGATAGACAAAAACAGGATCAGGTGTCCCTTAATCCATTGCCCAATGGTATTTGATTTCCTGCTAATCGAATGCATGAATATTGGCAAACACTGCCCGGGAACAAAA
>PSRH01000087.1 GCA_003175915.1 Candidatus Melainabacteria bacterium
GATTAGAGGGCAAGGCAACAAAATGCTCCTCTTTAGCCTGCCGTGCTAGTATCAGCAAAGTTAAAGCGAGCCGACTACTGTACTTCTTTGTCCCTTGGCTGCCCACCATAAAGATGACTCCTGGCCAGTTGCTCAGCGTCTTCTCCTTTTTGAAGAACCCGCTCTTAAGTGGCTTAATCTTAAACGCTGGTTGAAACGCAGTGCTCTTCGACAAGAACTTTTGACGGGTGCTAAGACGGATCAGACGACGCAGTTTGCGCGGCTAGTCGAATCTCAATGGGCGAATAAGCCCACCTCCGAAAAACAGCTGAATCGAACCCTAACAGCCCTTTTTGCTATTGAAGAAAGCAAACGCTTCAAGAAGCGAGCCTTTGAACGTTGGCGGCAGCATTGCGATCAGGAGCTTGGAGCCGGTAAAGAGCTGCCTGCCCCTTTTCAGATGGGACCGGAGGTTGTTGCTTGGATTGAAGTAATCTCGTACTTTTCACCTCCCTGGCGAGTGGTTGCTGAAACTGGCTCAGGTTCTGAGGATCCAAGAGGCAGATTTTTGATCGCCTTGCTTGATCAAATACCGTCTGGCAATGCCAAGACAATTAATTGGCAAGAATTATCGCTCTTCTTTCAAGAGACGCTTAAACAGTGGCGAACCAGGCTACCTGGAAATTTCTTGCCTGATCTTCTCGTTCTCGTTGAAGGAGCTACCGAGACGATTCTTCTGCCTCTTTTGGCTTTGTGTCTGGGAATCGATTTGAATGCCCTTGGTGCCATGCTGATCCCGGCCGGAGGAGCCAATCAAGTGGCAAAAAAGTACACACAGCTCAAGGAGACAGCAGCAATTCCTATTTTTTGTTTGCTCGATAGCGATGCCGAACAGCAAAAAAACCTGATTGCCAGCCAGCTCAGACCAGAGGATCATTTATACACGCTAAAAGAAGGCGAGATCGAAGATCTGATCCGAATCGACTGCTTCGTACCACTGATCAATCGCTATCTTGCTGCGGCGCAGTATGGCGCTCTAGGCTTGAAACCCGTTCAAGAGTCTGACTTTGAGCCAAGCTTGTCTCGTACGGCCACCCTGGAAAGGCTGTGGCGAGAGCGCAATCTGGGGAAATTCGACAAAGTAGGATTCGCCAAATTCCTTGTCGAGGAATCAAAAGCCGCAGTAAGCGAAGGAGCATCTCAAGCGGTGACAGGGGTGCTGGCCGGGCACGAGATCACGCCTGATGGGCGCTTGCTCATTAAGACACTGGCCGCTTGCCAATCGAGGGGCGGGCGGGGCTTATGACTAAGAAAGATTAGACTGAAAGCCTTTACCTTGCTAATCTGTCAGGGGAGATCCGGCCAATGCAATACTTGACTGTCAATAAGCTTCGATGAAAGAGAAGAAAAGGTCAGGCAAACTAGGTTGGTTGGCCGTCGTCCTTTGGGTGGTGGGTTTTGCCCTGGCCTTCGTCATTGCTCCTGGCAGTCCTTATATCTGGTTGCCTGATGGGCTTCTCCTTTTAGGATTTTGGCCGTTGCTCATAGCCAACCGCTGTCGATGGCTATGGCTCGTTTTTGGTCTATTCAACACCTTCATCGGCTTTGTGCTTTTGGTGGTTAGATTTATGCCCGACAGCGAATTTAGTTTCGATCCAAAAGTGCTGGCGACCAAAACCCATCTAGGTCAGTATCATGAACCGTTTACCTGGATGATACTGGGCATTATTTCGGCGGTTGTTGGGGCGGCACTTATCCTTATCGGCCTGGTACGCTGGATGGTCAGTAAAAGTAAAAAGGTAAAGGCGTAGCTTTAGAGACGCTATTCTTGGTTCTTCTTCTCGTCGGACTTCTCCTCACTGTTAGGATGGGCGCCTCCCAGGGCTACCTTGGTTGAACCGTCCTCAGGCAGGAGCACGCGGTTGAGAAATTTCGGCACACTTTCCATGCGCTTAGGCTGGGTGCCGGTCAGATTCACGACATGCTGGAGCCCTTGCATAGCCTGGTCGGGAAATTCCGATTTTTTAAAGACAAAGAGCCACTGTTTGACCAGGAAATTGAAGAGGATAGGGTCCTTTTCGTGTTGCTTCATGAGCTTCTTTTCCAGGGCTTCGGCGTAGAGGATTCGGCCATCCATATCCAGTGGCGCCATTTCCACCGAACGTTGCAAAACTGTAATGGCTCGATCTAAATTGCCCATGCGCAAAGACTGTTCACCTTCTAAACGTAAGGCATTGGGACCGGCCACGCCAAGCTCCAAAAATTGATCCGAGCTGACGATCGTTCCGTTTGTCTTGCCTACTCCTGAGGTGTCCATGATGAAATCCTCGGATTTAGAAAACGCCGGCAACCCGGAAGCCAAGAGCAAAGCGGTTGCCACAGTCAATAACTGGCATCGCTCACTTAAGTGAAAGGCCGGGCGGTAGGCAATCATTGAAATCTCCTTTTGAGTGTATGGCAAAAAGGCATATAAGCGAGGGCTCGTTTCCTATTTAGTGGATATCTTTGTCCTTGGTGCTTCGGCTCCGCGCAAGTCGGCGATAGCCTTTCCTATATCTTTTGATCCATAAATGCTGCTGCCAGCCACCAAAACATTAGCACCAGCGGCAGTGACAATTTTAGCGGTTTCTGGATTGATGCCACCGTCAACAGAAATATGGATATCAGGTTTGCCAGCCCGATCAAACATCTGACGCACCGCCGTTATTTTCGGCACAACTTCGGCGATGAATTTTTGACCTCCGAAGCCGGGATTGACGGTCATGATCAGCACGAGATCAACGTCTTCGATGACGTAGGCAAGAGCTTCAGGAGGAGTGGCAGGATTAAGGGCGACGCCGGCCTTTTTCCCTATCGATCGGATATGCGCCAGGGTGCGTTGTAGATGTCTGCAAGCTTCGGCGTGCACGGTAATAAAGGTTGAACCGGCTTCAGCAAAATCTTCCAGATATTGGTCCGGTCGGCTGATCATCAAGTGCACATCGAGAGGCACCTTGGCCATTTTGCTCAGGCTCTTAACTACCGGGGCCCCAATCGTTAAGTTTGGTACGAAGTGTCCATCCATAACGTCCACGTGAATCCAGTCGGCAGACGCAGCTTCCGCCCGTTCGATTTCGCTTCCGAGCCTGGAAAAATCTGCGGATAAAATGGATGGTGCAATAACTAAAGTCATCGGATTGCGAGGCGCGATCAACTTCAATTATCATGACTACCAAGCAATTCCGGGTCAAGTGAAAGTCTTGAGGGTTCGACTTTTAGCTATGAAGTTCTTTTTAAACGAAGATGGAAATCAAATTGAAACCCGGTAGGGCGCTCCACTAGAGTGCCCGCATTTACCCACGTCAAAATGAGAAACATTAGCCAAGCAAATGCCTTCAATCTTACCCCGACGCAAGTCGAATACCAGAAATTGGCTTGCGAATTTGCTTCTCGCGAATTGACTGGACAGTCCGCAAAGTTCGATCGTGATGCGGCGGCACCATCTGATTTGCTCAAACGCATGGCGGCAGCCGGTCTCACGAACGTGCGTCTGCCGGAAGCCTTCGGCGGTTTGAACTTGAATACCTTTGAAGCCTGTTTGATCGCCGAAGAGCTAGCTTGTGGCTGCAGCGGTGTTGCTGGCATTAGCGAAGCTTCGGAAATGGCGATTATGCCGGTTATTCAATTCGGATCTCAGGCACAGAAACAAACCCTGCTCACTCATTTGGCAGGCCAGCCAGCTTTCGCCGGGCTTGCCTTGAGCTTTTTCGAGGCTGCTGGCGCGCCACTGAAAGCGGTGCGGGAGGCGAATCACTATGTTCTCAGTGGTATCGCAGACAGAGTCGCTAACGGATCTCTGTCCCAATGGCTTCTGGTCGAAGCCGAGATTGTTGAGGCGAATCACGCCAAAACGGAGGTCACTGGAGGCAATTGGGCTGTCTTTTGCCTGCCCAGCGACTGTGCCGGCGTCAAAGCGACCGCCGGTGCGCCTTTACTCGGGCGCCGTGCTTCAGACATTGCCTCGATCGAGTGCGACAAGGTCAAGCTTTCAGAAGACTATCGTCTTACCAGGGGCGACGAGCGCGGCCCTTTTGTGGCTGAGCTTAAGCGCTTAAACTTTCCGCTTATTGCCGTCGGTTCTGTGGGTGTGGCTAGAGCGGCGTTGGCTCATGCGACGAACTACGCTCGGCAAAGGCAGACCTTTGGCAAACCGATTATTGAGCATCAGGTTGTCGCTTTCATGCTGGCTGATATGGCTCGAGCGATCGAGGCAGCCAGACTCTTAGCCTGGCGGGCGGCGAAGGCTTGTGATGCAGGATTGGAAAACGAAGCCCTGGCAATTGCCGCTTTAGCTTATGCGCAGGAAGTGGTGATGAATGTTACTACTGATGCCGTGCAGATTTTTGGGGCTTACGGCTATAGCAAAGAATATCCGGTCGAGAAACTCATGCGTGACGCTAAGACATATCAGATCTTTGCTGGTACCGCTGAAGCTGCCAAAGGAGAACTGGGGCGGGGCCTACTCACTAAGAGCATTGATTGACGGTAAGACGATGCCGACAAAGATCAACAAAGGCACTTTGCTCATAGTAAAATCACCGCCTTATTACAAAGACGAATATTTCTACGAAGTAACCTCCGCCGGAGACAAAGTAATTAAAGCCAATTTGTGGCGGTCACCCAAGGTAAGAAAGTCGTGGAATGCAACTGAGTTTCAGCTCTTAATCAAAATGGGCCTAGTGCGTCTTGCTCAGGAAGGGGAATTGCCAGAATGAGCCTCACTTCCACCGCCTCGCTTTCTTTGGCTTTGCATGTGGCTGCGGCTCTTTGCTTTTCCAAAATTTGGCGGCGTTGTCGGCAAACTGCCCTAATTGAGGCACGTAGATCTTGGGAAGAGGCTGAAGTATGGGAGCAACCAGGTGATTGACTTTGCCTGGGAAAAGAGCCTGCAGCGTCACTCTTACGGCGCAGAAGAAGAGGGCGCCGGCGACAAAGCCATAAAATACAGTCTGGGACAAAGTTCTGATCCCTCTGCGAAAACGAAGCGCGCGTCTTTTGCTGCGGGTTTGAGCGGACTGCTGGTCCGACATCCGTTTGGTCGTGTCGGCGTGGCGGACGCCGCTTTTGATTCCGCCCATTTTATTGAGAGCTGCGATTGTTTGCCGACCACAAACAACGCAGAACTTTAGTCCAAAGTTGAGAGTAGCACCACAGTAGGAGCAGGAGGCAGCCATCTGGTCTATGTTTAACGAGTCGCTTCAGGTGCTTTTATGATTTCATGCTGTTCCTGGCTTTGAGGATGAAAGAACTTGACTGAGAAATTGCTTTAATCTCTCAACCATTGACCGAACTCTAATCTGAAACATAGCGATTAAGCATGTCAGTGATTGACTGGCGGTCATGAGCAAGGGTTTGTTGTTTGCCGTTGAGCTGGAGGATTCGTTCCTTCAGATCACCCACTTGCTGCTCAATCACCTTTATCTCCTCATTGATTTCAGTCTCAGTGAGAGTGAGGGCTTCAGTAAGGGTCGCGAAAGCTTTTTCTAGCTCGCCTTCTGCCATGCTAGCTTCCTTTCAAAGAGGGGAGTCAACGTCAATTTATACTGCCGGAAGCTTGAACCAGGCAGTACCTGATGGCTTCATTTTACCCCGTTGGGACAACTAGTCAGTCATATTCCTGTGCCGTTCAAAAATTTCTCCACGGCATCGGGCCCAGGTTCTTGGACGGGGGCGATGAATTCAGGCGTGGGGGTGGGCTTTTGACCCAGCTGACCTTGTGTTTCAGCAAAGACTAGCTGGCGTAGGCTTTGCACTTCTTTCTCCAGGGACTGGATATGGGTGTAAAGGCTCTTGATAGCCATGGCCTCCATGTCCGTGGTCTCAGGTTCGACCTTTTGTCCGTCCTGGTAGATTATCCGCCCAGGTGTGCCGACCACTACCGAATTGGGGGGCACATCCTTAAGAACAATGGAACCGGAGGCGATACGAGCGTGATCGCCAACCCTGACATCACCCTGCACTTCCGCCCCGCTGCCTACCACGACGCCCTTTCCCAGGGTCGGATGGCGCTTTTTGCCGCGCGTGGCGGCTCCCATGCGGGCGGCTATACCTGTGCCTAAAGTGACTCCCTGATAAATAACGCAATCGTCGCCCACGATGGCCGTTTCCCCAATGACAACTCCCATGCCGTGATCGATAAACACCCGGCGGCCCAAGGTAGCCCCCGGGTGGATCTCAATGCCCGTATAAAGCCGGCCAAGGTGGGAGATGAAGCGGGCTAAGAGAATCTGTTTCCTCAGCCAGAGCCAGTGAGCAATACTGTGCAGGGCAACGGCATGAAAGCCGGGGTAGCAAAGGATGACTTCCAGCCGGGTACGGGCTGCCGGATCCTTGGCCAGAATCGTGTCTATTAGTTCGTTCCACATGCTTTTTGTTGTCTTAGCGGGGTGAAAAGCCAGGACCCTGGGGTTATTTTGCTCAACCATTTTCCATATTAATGCAACGAAGGAGACGGGCCCGCCAATCGGGCGAAATTGGCAAGAAAAGAATTCTTCGCCAGGGTTAAGGGGCTAACAACAACAGGCTCGCTTAAGCAACATATTTGCCCATGACCAGTACGGTGTTGTGCCCGCCAAAGCCTAAAGCTTCCACAATGGCATGATTGACTTTGCCTTCGCGACAAACATTGGGGATGTAGTCCAGGTCACATTTCGGGTCTGGATTGTTGTAATTGATTGTCGGATGCATTTTTTGGTCGCGGATGGTCAAGGCAGTTGCTGCTGCTCCTATGGCACCGGCGCCGCCGAGCAAATGACCCACCATGGATTTTGTACTGGAGACGGCAATCTTGTAGGCATGGCTGTTGAACACCTTTTTGATTGCCAGAGTTTCTCTTTCATCGTTCAAAGGTGTAGAGGTGCCGTGGGCATTGATGTAATCGATGTCCGTCGGCTCTATTTCCGCATCCCGTAAGGCTTCTCGAATGGCACGCGCGGCTCCGGAGCCGGTTTCATCCGGCGCCACGATGTGAGTGGCGTCGCAGCTGGCGCCGCCGCCAATAATTTCCGCGTAGATAGGGGCATTGCGCTTGAGAGCGTGCCCTAGTTCTTCCAGGATCAAAATCACCGAACCTTCACCAATAACGAAGCCGTCGCGATCGATGCTGAAGGGACGGCTGACTTTCTCGGGCGGGTCGTTGCGTCTGGACAGAGCCATCATGTTGGTGAAAGAGGCAACGCTGAAAGGGTTAATACAGGCTTCGCTACCGCCGGCAATCATGGCATCGGCGCGGTTCTGCGTAATGTACATGTAGGCGTCGAAGAGAGAGTCCAAGCCACTGGCGCAGGCTGTTGCATCGCTTTTTGCTCTGCCTTTAGCGCCATGCTCAATCGCTACCTGTCCAGAAGGCGCATTCGGCATGAGGCGGATGATCGAACGCAAGCCAATCTTCTTGGGTCCGCCTTCCATGAGCTTTATGTGATCTGCTGTCGTGGTAATCAGTCCACCTACGCCCGTGCCGATGAAAGTACCGACACGTTCAGGTTGAGTAGAACGGATTTCCAATCGCGCGTCTTCCAGGGCCAGCTTTGCCGCTGCCATGGCGAATAATGTGACGCGATCCATCTCCTTCAACATAGAGCCGACTTTTCGTTTGTCCGGGTAGAAGTCGGCAATATTGAAATTCTTTACTTCGGCAGCGATTTTGACGGCCAATCCGTGTTCTTCGGGGTCAAAGTGAGAAATCTTGGAAACGCCGCTTCTGCCCTCCAATAAGGCCTTCCAGATATCCTGATGGCCTGATCCAAGGGGGCTAATTGCGCCGATTCCGGTTATAACTACTCTTCTTTTATTCATTCCGATTCTCGATAATGCCGAAGGCCTCCCCGAGGGCACGTCGGCCATGAGGTGGGGCTACTCTGAAGACAAATGCAATTCTAACCTGTGCTTAGATGCCAGAAGAGAAGACATTGATTCAAACCTGATAATATTTAGAGTTGTAAAGATATCTCCTCTCCCTCGGCGGCTGGTTGGCGGGCGGAAAAGCATCATGTAACGCAAGTAAACATGCTATCACCGATGGTGCTAAACGAAAGACGGCGAGATTTATCAGTCTATGAAATCTTCATCTAAGCAGAGACTTTCCCATTCAATCAGGCTGTCATCGACTGCCGCTTTTGTCGAATCTTCACCAAGAGCGAGCTGCTCCGCTTCCTGCCGTTTACTAGCCGCCGTTTTGTGATTGCCCTGTAGGGCCCCAAGAAACAGCTTGAATTGCTCGGCGCTGCCCCGCTCCAGCGCGATCACATTGTCAGCATTGTTGACCGAATCCTCCTTTTGAACATTGCCCTTAAAGGCAATTTCGAGACTGCGTCCGACCTGCCGATAATCTGGCTCGAACCGGCCGACCAGGTCCCAGAAGTGCTGGTTATGACTGGACTCCTTGACATGAGCCAATTCGTGCAGGACTAAATAGCGGCGGCCTCGTTCCGGCACATTTTCAATGGCATATTTTGAAAAGGTCAGAACTCTCGTTTTCAGGTTGATTTGAGCCAACCGCGAATATTTGGCGAGGCCGATGCGAACGCCGCCGATGGCGACTTTGAAGGTTGCTTCGTTAATGCGGCGTACGTATCCTTGCATAAAGGACTGATACATTTCTAGGGATGCTCGATCAAATGATTCTTGCTCTTCTGTATTTGCCTTGGTTTTTTTACTGGTATAAAGACTAACCATTGATAAGAAGTGCCTTTCCATTTGATCCAAACAGCTACCTTGCTCATAGCATAGGCGTAACCGGTGACTTAGACAAGCGGTAAAAGCAAAAATCGCTGAATTCAACTTGGTTTTGAGGAATTGAAAAATTTAGTACTCATCACAGGTGGTGCCCGGTCAGGCAAATCGGAATTTGCGGAAAGCCTGGCTCTGGCTCATAAAAAACCAGTGGTTTACTTGGCAACTATGCCGTTTATCGCTGGTGACAAAGAGCTGGCGGAAAAAATCAGGCAACACCAGAGTCGACGTCCGAAAACATGGCGGACCATTGAGGCAGAATTGAAGCTGGATCAAGTCGTGCTTGATTTACCTGCCGGAGGGGCTGTCTGTCTAATTGACTGTCTGTCTCTTTTTGTCGCCAATATTCTGCACGAGCAACAGCAATCGGCCTCAGAGAAGATCGAAGCATTAGTCCTGAAGCAATCCGGAGCGCTTCTGGCCTCTATGGAGGAGCGTTCCGAAATTACTTTTCTGACCGTGACCAATGAAGTTGGTTTGGGAATCGTTCCGGAAAATCCGCTTTCTCGCCAGTATAGAGATTTGCTCGGAGCAGTGAACAAAGAATTTGCCCGCGCTGCCAAGACGGTTTGGTTTTGCTGCGTAGGCCTACCGATTAAAATAAAGCCGGGCAAGTAAGTTATGGCGAGGTCATGAAATCTTGCCAAGAGTGTGCTAATATCGGCGAAGAAGCTTATAGGCGCTCACTTTCAAGCTCAAGCTCGCAGGCGTGCCGGAAGCTGATTTCGCTATAAACGCTTACCTGGGTAAGAGGAGGAATTTTCCAGAGATGGCCAAGCTTCAGCTGAGATATTATCCTGATCAAGTGCTGATGGAGAAGGCTAAGAAGATCAGCCGGTTTGATGCTTCTGTGCGCAAGCTGGCTCAGGATATGCTCGACACCATGTATGAGAACAATGGTGTTGGTCTGGCGGCGCCGCAAGTAGGCGTGTCACAGCGAATCATGGTGATTGATGTTAGTGGCGAAGACGAACCCAACAAGCCGATAGTTTTCATTAACCCGCAAATCATCAAGAAGGAAGGCGAGCTCGTAGGACTTGAGGGTTGTTTGAGTTTCCCGGGCGTTTTCTTTGAAGTGAAAAGAGCTAACCGCATCGTTGTTCGCTATCAAAATTTATCCGGCAAAGAAGTGAAACTTGAGGCGGAAGGGGACCTTTTGTGCAGAGCCATTCAACACGAGGTCGATCACCTCGATGGCGAAATCTTTATCGACAAGGCCGTTTCCAGACTGGCCGCCGAGCTGGAGCTGAGCAAGCATGGCTTTGGAGCGGAACCTAACGTCGATCCGGAAGTCTTAAAGGAGGCAGCCCTGCATGAACCGGTGGCCTCTTCCGAGAGGATGGTTGGCTGACGCTGGCGCCTTAAGAGAGTAACGATGGCTTTCTCTATCTCAGAATCCGTCAGTAATGCGGCTCATCGCAGCCTTGCCTTGACTCGTATTATTGGCAGGCTTGATATCCAGCACCACATTAGCAAAAAAAACAAAGCTGGTTTGGGGTTGAAAGCGGTGTTTGATAAGAGCGGTAAGCCGCGTACCTGCCAACTTTGTGGTTTCGCCCTGGCCACCCTCGAGCTAAATGAGCAATGGTTGATGCAATCATGCTCAGCAACAGGATTCAAGGAAACAGGTAAGCAGCCCGGGTTTGCGGCCTGGCTTCGGCGCTTGAGTGAAGGGCAGGACGGCGAAAAGAGCGAAAAAACAAAACAGTACTCCGATGTTTCCCCTTAAACTGAAAGACCTTATACTTGCCACCGATGGAGACTCACTTGACCACTATTCGGCATAGAGCCACTGAAGGCGCAATCGAGCTGAGTGACGCCAATAATATGCTGGAAATAAAGATCGTTTCTTTTGGCTATAAATCGGGCCCGCCGCCCCACGCCAATATGTTGTTCGATGTCCGTTTCCTTGATAATCCGTACTGGGTGGAGGAACTTAGACCTTTGACCGGTTTGGATAAACCTGTCCAGAAGTATGTGCTTGAACAACCGCTTGCCAAACACTTTCTCCATTCCTTAATTGCTATGGCCAGCGAAGTTTTGCCGGAAATGGCAAAGCGCAAGGCGAAAACGGTTACTATTGCTTTTGGATGTACCGGCGGACAGCACCGCTCCGCATCCATTGCTGAATACACAGCAAAGACACTGAAAGGGCTTTTTCCGCGCTATATGGTTAGGATATCTCATAG
>PSRH01000047.1 GCA_003175915.1 Candidatus Melainabacteria bacterium
GAGTGGAAAAATATAGAGATTACAAAACTTATTCTCTCAGAACTCGGAAAGCCAGAGTCTTTGATCAAATTCGTTGAAGACCGTCTCGGTCACGACCGGCGTTACGCGATTGATTCGACTAAAATACAGACTGAACTTGGTTGGTCGCCAAAATATACGTTCGAAACGGGTATTCGCGAAACAATCAAGTGGTACAAGGCCAATCAAAATTGGTTGACGGCTGTCAGCCCTGCCCAACCAGTTGCAGTCCCCACCTCTGCCCTGAGTGGCGTTTGAGGTTGGCGCATCGAATCCGGAGCTTCTCAGAGAAAGGTTAACCCCTAAGTGACTAAGAACGGCAAAAATCGAGAAAACATGAAGATCGCCATTACAGGAGCTGGCGGCATGCTTGGCCAGGCTCTTTCCCCCTGTCTGGAGAGCCGCAGCCATGAAACTATCGATTTACCGAAAGAAGAACTCAATGTCACAAATTTCTCGCGGGTGAAAGAAGTTCTTTCCAAAATTAAAGACCTCGACCTTGTCATCCACTGCGCCGCCTACACCAAGGTTGATCAAGCAGAGTCAGAGCCTGGGCTTGCCTACTTTATCAATGCTTACGGCACAGAGAATATTGCCGTCGTCTGTAACCACCTCAATGTGCCGATGCTCTATGTCAGCACCGACTACGTTTTCGACGGAGAACAGAAGCAACCTTACACTCCCTGGGACTTGACCCATCCTCTTTCGGTTTATGGCAAATCGAAACTTGCCGGTGAAATGGCTGTGCAGCGCCATCTAACCAAGTTTTATATCGTCAGAACGAGTTGGTTGTACGGGCCGCACGGCAAGAACTTCGTCGAAACTATCATCAGTTTGGCCGACGCGCGCAAGCCCTTGCGGATCGTGTCCGATCAAATCGGCTCGCCAACCTGCACTCTCAGCCTGGCTGAAGTGATTGCCGACTTGATTCCGACCGAGCGCTGGGGTGTATATCATGCCTCCGATGACGGTATCACTAGCTGGTACGAATTTGCTAAAGCGATCGTGCAAGATCCCAGCGTTCAGGTTACCCCAATCGAAACTAAAGATATGCCTCGACCCGCAACCAGGCCCAAGTATTCCGTCCTGGATAAAACCTCTTTGATCAATACCATTGGAAGAGAACTGCCTTCCTGGCAAGACTCTTTGAACACGTATCTACAGCTCCGGGCATTAAGAGAGCCGGCCGTTAAAAGGTAACCTTCAAAAGTCTGGAATGCAGGCACGATACGGCTTCCGGCAAAGCTTAGAAATGTCTTTTCTTAGAGATTTCCCTGCTGATGTGAAGGGCATTGTAGACTGGCACACAATCGCTTGCTATTCTCTTGTAGTCCTATCCGTCTCCGACCGCACTCTTCCCAATCAAGCGCTGCAAATTGAGCCATGACCTTACAGAAAACCATGTTTAAGCCCCTGACAAAGGACGCGATCGCTCCCCAGTATGCCGACGATCTAACCGTGCAGGATTATTCGAAGAAACCTGTTATCGACGGGGTGCAGCTTATCCCGCTAAACATGTTCATGGACGATGGCGGCTCCCTGGCTGAGATATTGCGTTTTGACGATGAAGGAAATTGCCAGGTCCTCCCTGAGTTCAAAATCAAGCAGGCTACGTTCTCGCAAATGATGCCCGGCACCATCAAGGCATTCCACATGCACTATAACCAGGAAGACATCTGGTTCGTAATGCCTTACGATCGATTGCTGATCGGCCTGGTAGATTGCCGGCAAAATTCCAAAACCTTCAACGTATCAATGCGTTTCGTCATGGGCGGAGGCCGCGCTCAGGCTCTCTACATACCCCGCGGCGTAGCTCATGGACTGGCTAATGTGTGGCTTCAGCCTGCCAATATGATCTATTGCGTCAATCAGTGCTTCGATCCTGTCAATCCAGACGAACTCCGTCTCCCCTGGAATACACTGGGAGACGATTTCTGGGAAATCCGCAAGGGTTAAAAGAAGCCGGTTTTCTTTTTCGGTCGGTAGACAATGCCTGCTGCTTGGGCGGAGCGTCCGGTTAATTTCAACACTTCTCTATACTTGCTGATTGTTGCTTCGACGATTGGCGAATCCTTCCAGTCGTACTTTTCCTCGACTTGCAGCATCTGCTTGAGCAATTTCTCGGCTTTGCTATATTGCTTTTGCTTGATTAAAATTCGGGCGATATTGGCTGAGCAATTTAGCACGGCGAGATCGTCGGCCCCGAAATACTTCTTCGTAAGGGAAGCCTTTTCTTGAAAGGACTTGAGAGCCAAATCAAACTTTCCTTCCTTTTCGTAGGCTTCGCCAATCAGTTGCATCGTAACGAGAGATTGCCTGTGGAATGGACCAAGCTGTTTCTTTCTGATCGACAGAAGTTGCTTAAGGTAGGGGAGCGTCGAACCGCATTTGCCGTCGGCACACGTGACCCGAACAACACTTTCCAAAGTGGGAACCAGAGAGATACTATCGGCACCGAATAATTTCTCCTGCCTTTTTAAAGCAGCAATGTAAGTTATTTGCGCTTCTGCCAATCTTCGTTGGTGTTCAAATGCATCACCAAGGCTATTGAGACTTTGAATTAAGCGAGGATCGTTGTCGCCAAAGCGGACCGCTTCTTGCACTGCTCTACTGTGAAATCGCACCGCCGTTTGATAGTCGCCCTTTCTGGCGGCGCTCATTCCGATCTTAGAGTCCTTTTCCCAGTTTGGCGCCGGCTCCTTTCTCTCAAGGTGAGCGCAAGCCGAAAGACTGAGAATGGAAAGAAGGCTCATTGCCCGAAGTGATTGTCGTTCCCTAATAACCATGGTTTCAGCAAATCGATCAATTGTTCTTCTTTATTCCCGCTCTCTGACGTTAACGCTTTCTCACGGGCAGGACGCCCGTTCTTATCTGCGAATCCAGGGACTTACTTAGGCTATTGGGCGATTGCTCAGCTATTCCTGCTGAAATCAGCCCGAAAGCCGCCCGGCTTACCAAAAGGCATAGTGCCTGAAAGCACGGATAGCGGCGGTGTTTTAATAGCCTATCCACGGGTATATTAATTGCGGCGAGTCGCTCGATTTTACTATTCTAGTCAGGTTTAGGTATTCACTCCGGAGGGCTAGCTCTGCTGATAACTCGAGCAAAAAAATACAACGAAGCATTCTTCGATGAGACGCTGGAAACATCGCTGTCCTCAGCGCTCGTCATAGTGCCGATAATTATGGATCTTATTCCCGTGTCAAGCGTTATCGATCTGGGTTGCGGCACCGGAAGCTGGCTGTCTGCATTTAAGAAGTGCGGCGTCAAGGATGTGCAGGGTCTTGATTCTAGTGATGTGGATAAAGAGGTTTTTCAAATTGATCTTGCCGAATTTAGGCAATTCGATATCACTAAGCCCCTTACGATCGACAAGAAATTTGATCTGGCCTGCTCGTTAGAGGTAGCGGAACACCTTCCTGAAAGCGCTGCTGAAACAATTGTGGAATCACTGACGAAGCTGGCTCCAGTAGTTCTTTTCTCGGCTGCGGTTCCTTTCCAGGGAGGCACTGACCATACAAACGAGCAGTGGCCGGAATATTGGGAGAAAATTTTTCGCAAGCACGGATTCCGTGTAGTTGACTGTATCAGACAACTGGTTTGGAACAACGAGCGTGTGGCCTATTGGTATGCCCAAAATCTGCTGTTGTTTGTGCGTGCCGATGCGCTTGATAAATTCCCCAAACTTGAGCCCTATCTTGCTGATACCAACCCGGAGTATCTCAGCAGAATACATCCTAAGATGTACCTGAAGTCGAGGCAGGAGCTCTCCAATCCAAAATATATTGTCATGCGCACGATTTGGAACTGGCTTCCCAGACCTATTCGGGTCCGACTAATCAAGCAGCTTGCTTACAATTTCTGGAAGCAGGTAGGCTCCTCCTACGAATAGGCAGAAACCGGTTTCGCCTTTAGTCAAATCCGGCGCATCCGGCGTTTCATAAGAGTGGGGTAGTCAGATCTGGGTTTTGGGCGCCTCCGGGTAGCGACTTAAGAAGCTGCTTCACTTCCTTACCCTGGCTCGATCCGGTTGGGAAGAAGAGGGCGCTTATATCATCCTCGTAAACGAGCTCCCAACCCTGCTTAAGCTTCATCAGATTGTAGGCAGGCGTGGCGGGGCTTACTAAAACGATGTCGATCGGAAATTTTTCAAGCAATGTGTCCCAAGGTCCTACGCCGCTTGTAAAACTGTCATTGGCCACGTGCTCGGCTTCCGTATAGGCAAAATACCTTGGGTCATAGGAAATCTTTACGGCTGGTTGTAAATGCCATCGCGAGTATGCCCCCCAGTCATGATTGACTATCATGTTTCCATGCGCCTTAATGCGCTGAAGTATAGCCATGGAACGCTCGGGTATTGGTTCTCCTGGCACGTACCTACGTATCGTCCAGATCTGGGCAACGGCGGTAAAAATCAGCCAACCTGCTAGCCCCACACTAATAATCAGGAACAATGCGTCTGGCAAAGCCCACTTTCGATCGGCAACCCGGCTTGCCGATCGGAGTTGGTGCCAGGTGGAAGCCAGGTGTTCGCCGACCAGAAGAGCAGTGGCGATTCCTAAAAATTGTAGGTGTCGAAGCGCGATGAGCGGGGCTATGGCAAACATCAACCAGACCACGGTAAGGCTGACGTCCTTTGGCTTTTTGCTTTTAAAGAGACAGAATATTGTAACGACTAGCATTGCCGCCCAAAGTCCACCAAGCAATGACACAAGCTCAATCGGCAACCATTCTGAAATGCCTGGATAATGGTGCGTTGCTGCCATAAGGACAAACAGGGGGTAGGTGAATCCAAAAGGAGTAAAGAACGTAGCTGAGCAGCAGAGTCCCCAAATAAGCCAGTAGAAGTAAGGGAACCGATTCGAACCTTCGCCTTCGCTTTTACGATTGCGCAAATACGTGTAACTTTCAGCCACAGTCCAGACAAAAACGGTAATCAAGCCAATGATGAAACCAGCGTGGAGATCCTCCCAGGCAAGGAACATGATTGGCAGGCACCACAGTACTTTTCGGTTATTCTTGGCAATTCTGAAAAGTACGAACAAGATCGCCATGAACAAATCGGAAAAGACATGTGGTCTTATGCAATTAGTAGCTGGTGATGCGAAGAAAGCCACCGCTAACAGTAGCAAGCTCTTGCCAAAACTATCGAACTCCCAGTGTGAAATCACTTTGTATACGATCACCAGCATTAAGCCGACGAGAACGGCTTTCAGGATGACCAGCACCGGATAGCCAAAGTGCATGTAGGTAAAGCCATAAATGAGGTCCGCAAGCCAATTAGGGCTAAGCACTGGTTGGTTGGAAGTGAAAAACGTAAAGGTATTTGGTGTTACGATCGCACCAGTTTTACATATGTCGATGCCCATCTGAAGATGCCAATAAAGATCGGGCTCTATCAAGGTACGCGTGCAAGAGAAAACCAGAACAGAAAA
>PSRH01000070.1 GCA_003175915.1 Candidatus Melainabacteria bacterium
GGGAATGAACCTGGCTATCGGTTTGAGGGTGACCATATAGGCGGCGATTCGCCCCAGGAAAGGCAAAGCGACAAGGGCAATCAAAGTGAGGATGCTCAGGCTGGCGCCCCCCGGTAAAAGCCACGGCATTGATGAAGTTATTGAGGCCGGCAAAATCGTCAGGGTTGAGCCAAGCAATAGCATGAGTAAAACGACGTCGAGCAACCGGTCGATTAATAACGTGGAGAGAACGCCGGCCATTGGCAGCTTTTCGGTGGTCGTAAAACTGACCAAACGCACCAGCTCTCCACCTCTGGGTACGATCAGATTGGCCACATAGCCATAGATGATTGCTGAAAAGGCGTTCCAGAGACTGATTTTTTTGGGGGAGAGGGGTTTGAGTAATAACAGCCAACGCACAGCACGCAATAGGTGGCTTAGAAGCCCCGACAAGAACGTTAATGCCAGATAAGACCAGTCCGATTCTTTGGCGTATTTCCAGACCTGTTCCAGATTGGCGCCGCGAAACGAAAGCCAGATAAAAAGGACGGCTAATAAAGCCGCGCCGACTTGTTTTAGCAGTTTCTTTCCGGCGGGCTCGGAGGAGAGCTTCGGCTCGGGCTTAGTCGCTTCGATTAAATCAACCGACCTTTTACTGGTTTCCAACAAACAACCAAGCAGAAATTGTACAACCTGGGTTTTGCAAATCGGCTGAGTCCGCAACCTGTGTTTTCCCTACCATTTAAGGCAAAAGAGGAATAAGTGAACGTTTTTCGGGGTAAGGTAGAGATTGCTTGGTAGAATTTGGCGCCAAGAAACGCCTAGGTGAAATTAGGTTTTTTCGGCTGTAAGATAAAAGCGGAATCAGCTTGTTGGTAGGTGCGATGGTTGTAAAGAAAGCCAATGTCCTTTTGATCGAGGACAACTCACTTGAGGCGGTCGCCATCAGCAAGCAGATTCAGGCTGCGGCAAATTCCGATTTCATGTTCGAAACCGCTGACCGCCTTTCTAAGGGTTTAGAAAGGTTGGGGTCGGGTGGCGTGGACCTGGTCCTGCTTGACCTGCCGATTGCCGGGCATGTCGGCATGGAGGCGCTTAAGCTTCTCAGAGAGCGATCTGCGGACGTGCCCATCGTAGTGATCGGTGGCGACGACGAAAAAATCGGTCCGGACGCGCTCAATTATGGCGCTCAGGAATTTGTCTTAAAGGATGGCATGGATGGCCGAATGTTGGTTCAGACTATGCGCCACGCCATCGAACTTAAGCGAGCCGAAGCCGCCTATAAGGTGGCGGCTTTGCAGCTCACGGCCGCCAACGAACGATTGGAGGCGCTCGCCCACGTCGATGGTCTCACCCAGGTAATGAACCGGGCCGGCATCGAGCGTGCCCTAGAAGAAGAATTCAAACGCGCCCAAAGAGGTGGCTGGTTAGTGGTTGCCGTGCTTGTCGATTGCGACGATTTCGATCGAATAAACGAGGCACTCGGTCATCGCGTTGGCGACGTTGTTTTACAGGAAGTGGTGGGACGCTTGAAGGAAACCTTGCGTCCAACTGACCATATCGCCAGAACCGGTGGTAATGAATTTCTGCTCTTGTTGCCGGAAACCCGCTTGGCCGAAGGCATGTTAGTTGCCGAAAAAATTAGATTGGCTGTTGCTGAATCACCATTGCGTTTGGCCAGCGAAACGCTCAGGGTGACCGCCAGTCTTGGAGTTATGGCCTTGCCCTATGATTACTGCTCGATCGAAGAAATACTTTCCCTGGTCAGACTGGCCGTTCGCGAAAGCAAAACGCTCGGCAAGAATCGCGTCTCGGCTGGTGAGAAACACAAAGTGCCTTCCGGTCCGAACAAAGAGGCGCTGGAAGAATTAACCGATAAATTGCGGCAGGGCGACTGCTTCAAAGCGGTTTCAATGCCTATTTTGGATCTGACCGATGAATCATTAATCGCCTACGAAATCTTGAGCCGCGGTCCGGCTGGCGCCTTTGAAATGCCCGATGATTTGTTCCGCGTCAGTGTTGAGTATGACTTGCTCACCCTTGTTGATCTGCGCTGTCTGAAAACTTGTTTGCAAGCGAGCGTTTTACCTAAATTCGATCAAAACGCCCGCTTTCACGTCAACCTGTTCCCATCCACGATTCTTGATACACCGATTGAGCGACTGATGAATCTCTTCCCGCGCGATTTAAGAGCTGGGAAGTTCTGCATCGAAATCAGCGAGCAGCAATTTATTGGTGATCCGGCCTATTTGCGCGATCACGTCATGGATCTCAAAGCCAACGGTATTCTCGTTGCCATCGATGACGTCGGCTTCGGTCGCAGCTCCCTGGAGAGCTTGATCATCCTCGAGCCAGACATCGTCAAAATTGACCGCAAGTATGTTTCCGGTATCGCCTCTGAGCCTTCGAAGGCCAGGTTACTGAAACGACTCGTGAAAGTGGTTACTGCTCTTGGAGCAGAATTGATTGCCGAAGGTATCGAGCAGAAGGAAGAGCTGGACATTCTTCTGGATTTGGGGGTTCGCTACGGACAAGGCTGGTATTGGGGCAAGCCGGCTTAGGCGCATTCCCTATCCCTGGAACGGATCACTGCCAAGGTTTGCACAGACTGCTTGGCTAACATATTCTTGCTGAACACCTGCTTGCAGGAGGTTTTACCGATGACATGGTTAGAGCATTTTCCTAGAGGGGAAGCTGCTAAAAATTCTCAGGTTCCACCCGAACAGTTATGCCTTGTTAATCTCACTGGCGTCGCCAGTGAAGTCCCTGTTCAAGTATTAGCTCAACCGCCGCAGAGAGCGGAGACCTTTCAGAATCTGATCGGGATGACTCCCCAGCAGCTTGACGAAACGCTCCGAGATCCTGCCGCGGCGCGCGCTTTGGTTGGTCGTCTTGCCCGCCAACTAGACTCGGAAAATTTTCATGAGCGCACGCGGGCTCGCGATGCCCTTCGCTTGATTTTGAACAGAGCACCTGCAGTTGTCCTACCCTTGATCGCGGAAGCAAGGAATAACCCGCTTAGCCTGGAGCAGGCGCTCCGATTAGATGCAATCGTCAACGACGGCAGTACGGTCAACGGTGTAACACGAGATGGGCTTGGACGTTTAACGCATTTCGATAGCGACGGATGGGAAATTACAATTACTTGGAGCCGTTCCAATCCGAGCCAAATTGATTCCATCTTGGCTGTCAACAGAGTTCAGCGCGATATCTTGAATCATCCATCTCATTTGATCCAACGCCAAGCCGATGGTACCTACCAGGTCTCTAACATTAATCCACTTACTGGGGAGCTATTCCCGCCCAGTGGTACGACCACAGCTGATCAGATTCGCATCATCGACGGGAACTTTCTCGATTACAGATATCGTTTAACAAGTGGTCGAGAGATGTGGTTCAACTGGGACGCGAGGCCCCAAAGAGTTCGTTAAAAGCGCCCCAGTTATGCGCGGAATGAAGTGTGATTATTGTCCAGTTAGAAAAGCGTTCCTGGCAATTCTTCCCGCTTCAACAGCTTGCTTCCAATCCAATGCAGCGGAAATTTGACGCTGGGGTAAGACTTCGTCAACGGCTATTTGTTGGCTGACGGCGGCGATCATCTCTTTCACTTGAGGGTCGGATTTAAGTCGTCGTGCTTCTCGGTATTCCACCAGCGCACTGAGGTAGTCGCCACGTTCAAGGCATTCGCGGGCTAGAGCGAGGCGTGTTTGGAATGAAGTTGGATTTTTGCCCATGCGCATCAGCATCGCATTTGTGTTCTCTCTGGCAATGGCACTAGCCGGGGCGAGGGCGAGGGCTTGATGGAAGGCCTTGAGGGAGTCTTTCGGGTGGTCACTTCTGTCGATGGCCATATTGTTGAAGGCAACGGCCAGGTTTTCCAGGGTGAGCAAGCAGCCGGGATCGGCCTCCATAGCCACGTTTAGGTTCTGGATTGCATCTTGTGGCGCACGGTCTTGAAGAGCCAGTATTGCTTCGTCATTTAGATCGATAGACTCTTGCAGCGAGGAGGGCTGAACTCCATGTCTAGTGGTCTGGTGTACTGATTTGTTGCGCGTATCCAGATCGGTGAGGGCGATTTGCCCTTTTGGTTTGCTGCCGCCCCGATAAATGTCCTCCAGCCAGGGTAAATCACCAGACGGTCTGAGGGCGGTTGATTGGATCTGCGTGGGCATGACCGGCTGCCTTTCAGTTTTGGGTGCGGCGGTTTTTCCCGGTTCGATTAACCGCCCTTTTGTGGAGAGCACGGCAATCACGTCCTGGGGATCGGTTGCTTGAAGATTGTCATTTAGACTAGTCGACTGAACGGGAGTTAGACAAGCGTTGGTAAGACCGGTGTATCTGTGTTCGGCCTTGAGCCGCCTGTAGGTTGTGTAGTCGTTGTTCGCATCCGTCCTTTTGCCTGAATAGTATTCAGCGTCGCCCAGACTCAAATAAGCCACCGCCCGGTCAGGTGCTTCTCGAGTGACAGCCTTGAGCACGGGAATGGCGAGCCTGTATTGGCCAGAACAGTTGAGCAGGAAGCCGTAGTCGTTGAGCGCGCCAATAAAGTCCTCTTTGGGCAGAGTCAGGATTTTTGCAGCAGCCAGCCATTCATCTACTTCATTCGTGCCTTGCAGGTAATCGCGCTGGCTCAGTTGAGCGAGAATGTTAAAAAACAGTCTGAGCCTCTCCAGCGCCTCGCTGACGTTACCATTCCGGTAGCATTGTTTGGCGGACTCGTGGGTGGCCAGTAAAGCCTCAGACAGGGCAGCGTGAACGCTGTCCCTGCCGGAATTCTGTTCAGCCAGGAGGCTGAACTTATAAATCTTCGCCAATTTGTGCCGGTCGCCATGGGCAACCGCCTCCAGGGCCAAGTCCAACAGCTCGGATTTTCCTTGAGGCAATGTCAGGAGACGATCGTGCAGACGCAATTCCGCCTTGTTATTGGACTGGCCGTACAGGGCTGCGGAATATGTTGGCGAATCAATCAGGCTCAGCGAAGTGAGGAGCAAGATTGTGGTGGCTATTCGCTGTTTCGATCGAACCATTGATTACCGAACCTCAAGCGCGGCACAAGCGGTCTTTGCTGGTAACGGTTTCCTGTTCGGGCCGACGGGATATTTCATCGGCTTGTTCCATCAAGTTTTTGACTTGAAATGGAT
The DNA here is from genome assembly GCA_003175915.1 of Candidatus Melainabacteria bacterium. GTDB lineage: Bacteria > Cyanobacteriota > Vampirovibrionia > Obscuribacterales > Obscuribacteraceae > PSRH01. Next base: position 5,121 of record PSRH01000070.1, read on the forward strand.
AGCGGAGTTGAGCACTCTAGCTAGCATTTTGATTTTGAACAAGCAGCTGCGAAGTCGCTGCTAATTTTTAAATTCCCGGGAATGGCTGAGCTCTACCAACTGCCTCTGTTTCTTTGGCGGAGCGCGAAGATATCTTATAAATATATTAGACCGTTGGCCAGTCAATTAGCCAGTCCCCCCACCACTGATCCATCAGGTTGGGCAGTTCTTCGATCCCTACTTCAAACAATCAATCGAGGCCGAAGACAAGCGATCTCGTAGCTGAGACGAGGAACTGATTTAGCGACTAGTTCTGACGACGGCTTTGGCTTCTTCTGATTCTTGCTGCGCGGCGGCCAGGACCTGACGATCGCTGCGTTCGCTGGCGTATTCAAAGCTTCTCAGGATTGCGTAGATTACTGCAGCCGTCAACCAGGCCTGGATCGGGCAAATTCCCACGTGCAGGGGCTCCAGTGCGGGTATGATTCCGGCTGTAGCGATGCCGACAGTTATTCCGGCCAATAAAGCCAGTGTTGCTGGCCAGCGAATTGAGGGCAGGTCGGCAAATGACGGTACGTAAGAAAAGTCCCAATCCCTTTGGAAGAACTTCCTCTGTAAGAACCATTCGGTAAGCATAACAACGGTTGGTGTGGGCATCAAAATGCAATTCAGGGCCGCTATCACCTCTAAGGTTTTAGCCGAATCGGTAACCGACAAGAATGCTGCAATTACAGCTCCGATGACGGCCATGAATGTCACACTCACCCTATGTTTGAACGGCCGAAGACTTTCCAATGCCAGGCATGAACCGAACAAGTTGGAATCATTCGCGGCGAAATAGCTAGCGGCAAGAATAACCACTCCAACTATTGCCATACCAGCAAATGAAAAATTGTTGAGGAACGTTGTTGCCGGACCGGTTTCGATTATGCCAGTGACTCTAGCCACTAGCCAGCCGGATACGGGGAAGATAATCTCCCCTATCAACAGCGCCACCGCCAGCGGTATCGCAGATCGAAGTACTCCTCCTTTTGAATACTTCCAGTAATCCATTTCATTACCCCAGGCAGCAAAGCCGATCACAAAAGATGAGATTGTTGTCAGAGCAACGAAAAATGTTTGGTGAGCTGGCTCGGAGATTGCGGTTGCTGGGGCGATGCTCAGGGCTTTGCAGAATGTGTAGCCAACCCAGGCTATGAGACAAGGTGCTGCGAAGTAGCGAGCAAAATTGGCAACTCCGCTGAACCCAAAAAAATTGTTGAACGCCATAAGAAAAGCAAAAGCCACGGACATCAATGTCACGGACAGTCCGACATGGAGGAAGTCTCTGAGAGCATATGCCATCCAAACAGCTGTCACACCATACCAGGCAAAGAAGACCCAGAGCAGATTGCCTGTAACAAGCCAGGTTCCCCAGCGGCCAAAGATTGTCCTGCTCAGAGCGCAATAACCAAGCCCGCTGCGGGCACCTAACTGGGTCGCCGGAATGGAATAAAGTAGCAAAAGCAGGCAGCTTAAAAGGGTGCACACCAGTACCTGTTGCAGGCTAAAGCCTTTCTTGAACCATTCAACTCCAATGAGAACAGTAGGGAAGGAAGTGATCATGGTCACCCAAACTAGACCCATCGTTAGCGGCGAGCGTCTGGCGGATTGAGAAACTTGTGATAGTTGATCGTTGGACTGGTCAGCTATGTGCACAGCGTTACCTTGCCACTTAGTGTGTACTACCCCGGTCGTCCAGACCTTGAGACTACAGGTAGAGCCAGTCAGAGTCAATAAATGCGAAGCAGAGTTAACGGGCCCCTACGTATATCCCGCAAGATCAGGCCGGTTCGTGCACACCTGGCTCCAAAATCAACCAATCTGGATTTTCAACCAGTCTGTCCTCGATGGCGTCGTAACGCTGGGGAATATTTCTGTCCAATTTTTCCAGGTAGGGTAACAAAGGCCGTTGTGGTGGCTTTGCTTCTTCAAGATCATCGAGTCGCGTCGGAGTCCAGTTGAACTGCGATGAATAAAGGGCGTAGCCGAAGCCGTCAAAAAAATAGTCATCGTTCATGAGCGCTAGATACCAGGGGCTGGGCACACCGTCGGGATTTGGCTTCAGGGGAGCCTCCCCTTTCAGTTGTTCGAGAAGTTGGAGAGCTTTTTCATCCTTTTGCGCTTTCAGATGTTCAGCCAGATTATCTAAAGCAGGATAGTTGATCGGTGGACTGACCAGGAGGACAGGCTTATGCTGGCGCCTGGCCCGGACGATTTCATTGACGGTGCCGACACTATATACATTGGTCGGACAATAGGCCACGAGAAAATCGCAGATATCCACCATTCTGCGATTGATATGAACCGTCGGCGCAAAGAATCGACATAACTGAGCGCGAGTCTTACGACCAGACGCACTCTCTTCGAAAGTCCACTCAGAGCGTTTCTTACTTGAATATTCGTATTCATCGCCATAGCCGTCCTGACCGATGATGATCGGTTTGAACCAGGGATCGTAGACGATTGCTCCGAACTTTTGCAGAAACTCCCGCACGCGCGTGCGCCAGCTGTAGCGCTTTTCTTCCTTGCGCGAAGGAACAAAGTCCATCGGACCCGATAGATAAACGCGCGCACCCCTGAGTATATTAGTTCTCTCCACTAAGAGGTAGTTCCTCCACTCTGAACCAGGTGCTCCGGGTCAAAGCTGCTAAGTTCCGCAGGCCTCATCGAATCAAGCCTCCGGCATAATCGAGCCGGTAGATAAGAGTCTCGTCGCGGTTGATCCGTTCAACACCGCGAAAAATTCTGATCGTTTCCTCACTCTCATCGAAATAGCTAAACCGCCCCTTTCGGTAAACGCTAGGTCCACGAAACGGCCTATCTTTTCCAACGAGACGCAGAGCTTCTCTTAGAAAGTCGAAGCTCTCCTTCGCTTCCTCATCGCCCACTTCTCCAACCGCACCGCCGGAGTAAACCATCGTCCAGATTGGCTGCGTGTTGCGATAGACAGTCTCCTGGCCGGCGAAGCGAAACATGCCAAAATATACGTCCCGATAAAAATAGGCGCCCCTTCGGTACTCTAGCTGTTTCGATCCGTCCAGGGCCGCGGCCACTGATGCTTCGTCTCCAAGGGCGGCATAGGTATTACTCTTTGCCTCGACAAGAAATTCAGCGAGTTCGAGATCGAGTGAGTGACTGACAGAAGTGACTTGCATAAATCCTCCTGGCGCCTGGGCCAATAGTGCGCCCGCTATTTTAGACTATATTTGAAGTCTTCGTGATCGCATTTGTTAACTTTCCGTTGACAGGTGTCAATCCCTGTGAATAATGAGGTTATGAACTTCAATGCATACCCTGCCGGTCAAATTGTCCTTCCGATGGAAACATCGGAACCGGGAGGGTTTGTCATTTCTTAGCTAGCCTAGCTAGTTCGTAAGTTATGAGCCCTCCTCACATCCGGGGAGGGTTTTTTTTTGGTGCATAAAGAGGTCTGGGTCTATGTCCAAAGCAATCGAAGTCAATAGTCTGAGCAAGAAGTTCGTGGTGACAACCGGTGGGTTGTTCAAGCGCGACGTCAGAGACGTTTGGGCTGTCAAAAATATTTCGCTTGCCATTGACGCCGGGCAGTCGGTAGCCTTCATTGGCCCGAATGGAGCGGGCAAGTCAACGACGATCAAAATGCTCACCGGCATTCTTGAACCTACCTCCGGGACAGCAAGCATTCTCGGATTGACGCCCTGGAAGGAGCGCACCCGCCTGGCTATGAGCATAGGAGCAGTATTCGGTCAGCGATCGCAGCTCTGGTATCACCTGCCGCCTGCCGATACCTTCGATTTGCTTGCGAAAATCTACGGACTCGATAGCAAGATTTATCGAGCTCGCCGTCAGTTGTTGATTGAGAATTTCAACCTGGCGCCGATTCTTTCCACCCAAGTGAGGAAACTTTCCCTGGGGCAAAGAATGAAGGCGGAGATTGCGGCAAGTCTGCTTCATAGACCGCGCGTCCTGTTTTTGGACGAGCCAACCATCGGACTGGATGTGGTGGCTCGCATGGAGCTGCGCGAGCTGATTCGTAATTGGAACACGGAAGACGGACTGACGATTCTCCTAACCAGTCACGATGCCGGCGACATAGAAGCGGTAGCCGAAAGAGTGATTGTCGTCAATCACGGACAGGTTGTCCTCGACGATACCGTGGCTAACATGCGGCGTGACTATCTGGGCACGAAAATTCTGGAAGTGAAGTTTCACGATTGCGTCCCAGCAATAGATCTCGGCGGAGTAGCCGTGGTCGAGAGGAGCGACTACGTTCTCAAGCTAGAAGTAGATACAAGCCGCACACCGATTCAAAAGGTGATGAATGACGTGGTGCAAACAGCCAATGTGGCCGACATCACCATAGAAGATCCGCCGCTCGAATCGATCATCGCTCACATTTACGGGAGTCACCATGCACAGGAAATACAAGAAGCCTATGAAGATTCTCGATAAATACTGGTCAATAGGCATCATCTCGGCCAGGTCAAATCTCGCCTACGTGGGCGAGGTGGCCTCACGCGTTCTTTTTCTCGCCATAATCCTCTTTATTTTTTCACGGTTATGGGCGGTTACTTATGCCGAGATGCATGCCTCACGTCTGGCTGACTTAACACTGCCGGAGATGCTCTGGTATTTGACGTTGGCCGAGTGCATCATCATGTCAGGACC